>JAGCAM010000080.1 GCA_017652705.1 Kiritimatiellia bacterium
CTCGAGCGAACGAACAGCGTCCTTCGCAATCAGCCGCGCCCCGCTCGTCGCCACCATCACCGGGTCGACCACCACGGCGATTTCAGGATGTTCCGCGATGCGCCCGGCGACCGTCTCGATCGCCGCCGCCTCGGCGAGCATCCCCGTTTTCACCGCCCTTATGTCGTAAACGCCCAGCACCGCGTCAAGCTGCGCCGCGATGAAACCGGCCGGCACCGCATGAACCGCAGCGACTCCGGCCGGATTCTGCGCCGTAAGCGCAGCGAACACCGTGCAGCCGTGAACGCCGTAAGCGTGAAACGCCCTGAGATCGGCCTGCACCCCGGCGTTGCCGCCGCTGTCGGAGCCCGCCACGGTGAGGCAGCAGCCGCGAGTATTCACCGCGTCCTCCATTTCGGCATCGCGTCAAAACAGCCGGGCACCGGCATAATGTCCGTCGCTTTGGACTTCGCGTCCGCGACATCGGCGAACCGGCCGCCTTCGACAAAGCGGAACTCCAATGAACCGTCAAGCGACATGTCTGCGGCGGAGGCCGGAAACGCCGCGCGGCAGATGGCGGTATTCAGCCCCCAGGCGTAAATCATCTGACGAAAATGGACATTCCGATCGGCGGCAGCCGGCCCCAGTAGATCGTGCCAGGTTCGGCGGCCACTTCGTTCTTGGACGATTTCGTGCCGCCTGACACGTTGATGTCGATATTCGTGGACGAAAACACGCGCGCCCAGATGGCGACGCGCCCGCCGCCGCCCGGGCCGTACCCGGCGGACTTGTCGCCGCGGCCGCCTTTGGCGCATATCCGCCCGGTCGACGACCTGAAACGCCCCGCTTTGAGATAAACCGAACCGCCGGAACCGACCCCGCACCAGCCGGAGTTGCTCCGCCCCTCGGCCTGAAGCAGCGCCATGCCGTCGAAAGACATGTTCCGGTCGGCGTGGATGATTATCGCGCCTGGGCCGGGCGTGGTGTTCGAGGTTTTGCTGGATCCGGCCGAACCGGGCGTGACCGGTTCCTGCTCCGATCCGTACGTGGGCACGCCGTATTTGCTGAAATCTGCCTGTGTTTTCGCGCCGCCGCGGCCGCCGTGCGACGCCCCCACAGCAGACGATTTGCTGATACCCGGCCCGTATCCGGGGGAATAACCGAAGTCGTAGGCGTCCAGCACGGCGCCCTGCTCCATCTTGAACGAGCCCGCCGTGAAATAAGGCACCGAACCGTTAGTGGCGTGGGTGTGGATGTAGCCGACGGTGTTGCTCTCCATCGTCCACTTTCCGCCGACGTGGAGTCTCGCCCCCCACACGTCGTCCGGCGCGCCGTTCGTCGCCAACGCCCAGACGTGAAGCTGCGAGGAGTAGATGGACGAGCCAGGCGGCCGCGACGACATCAGAAAATCTCCGCCGATTTCAGTTTCTCCTCCGCGCTGTTTCAGCATTCCGCCCCGCAGCGTCAGGTCGCCGCGCACTTTGAACAGCGCGTTCGCGAGAATGAAACCAGTGGCGCGCGCGTGACCGCCGCTCGCCGTGACCGAGCCGGTTATCTCCACATCCGGCCGCCCTTCCGTGAATGCGAGCACCCCCGAAAGATTCACGGAACCCGGAACCGTGATTTTTCCGGCAGTGCCCTCGGCGGAGTGCCATTCGCCGGCGAAGCGCCAGCCCGCGTCAAGATACGCCTGCGAGGTGAGAAAGCGGTTGTCGGTGAAATACAGGGTGCCGGGATCGCCCTCGTTCGTCGGCCGCGGCGCAGTGTCGTTGAGATACCCCTCGGACGTCGCCATGGAGATGCCCCGGCTGCCGACGTGCGCGACCGAACCGGCCGCCCGGAACGCCACCGTGCAGCCGGCGTCGCAGGCGTTCTGCGCCGCCGCGTCGTACAGCACCGCGATGCGGCCGCCGCTGCCGCCGGAATAGCTGGAGCTGGACCCGCTCGCCAGAATCAGATCGGAAGACGACGCCGAGACCTTGCCGGAACCGGTTATCGCGGAGCAGCCGATGTAAACCGAGCCGCCGGAACCCGCACCCGCCTGCCACGTCGAAGTCGGCGCCCCGTCGGCCGAAATGCTGCCGTTCACCGTCACCAGCCCGGTCGCGTCGATTCTCACCGAACCGCCGCCGGAACAGAGGTCGGTTCCGGTAGGGTTGCTCTGTCCGGTGCCGCCGCTGCCGAGATCCTGAGGTTCGGTCAGACTGCCGTAGGGCTGCTGGCGATTCGCCGAATCTGGCGAGAAGCCCCAGCCGCCGTACGCGCCGCCGCGGTAGGAGGTCAATGAACTTTGCCCGCGCAGACCCGGCCCGTTCGCCGAACGGAAGCCCCGCTTGTTGACGTTGACCGCCCCGCCCTTCTCGACGGTCAGCCGGTCGCAGACGAACCACACCCGGTTGGACATTTCGCCGTTCCGAATCGGCCCCGCCGAGGTGACGGTGCCGCCGTTCGCAATCGTCACCTCCGACGCGAGCACCCTGCTGCCCCAGCCCGACAAGGTAAGCGTCACGTTGGTGCCGACGGCGAGCGAAGCGAACGCCGGCGTCGGGTGGGTGAGTTGCACCGCGCAGGCCGCGCCGCCGCCGCCGATCACCACGGTGTCGCCGGCGACGGGCACGGCGCCGTCCCAGTTGGCGGGGTCATCCCAGTCGGGCGTTGACGCGCCGCCCGTCCACGTCGCCGTGCGCGGCGCTTGGCCCTTTTCGGCGAACATCGCAGTCAGCGTGCGTGCCACGGTCATCGGCGCCTGGAGCGTCGCGTCGCTCTCGTGGCCGACCAGCACGTCGCCGGTGCCGCGCCAGCAGAGAAAAACGTGATCGGCGTCGGGCGTCGCCGTCACCGACACAGTCTCGTCGTCATTGTGCCACGCGACGTACGACTGCACTTCACCGCCGCCGGCGACGGAAACCGCCCCTCCGCCGGCCGCGGTGACGCCGACGGTCAGCAGGCACTGCCGCTCCCACTTCCAGGAAACGCGGCAGTCGTTGGTGACGTTCGCCGTGAACTCATGCACAGTGTAAGGGTGTTCCGTGTCGACGAAGGCTCCGTCCACCACCGCGGTGAATTTCGCGCCGAGATACCTCGCCCTCACGCCTTCCGATATCTTCACCGCGTACACGCCGTCGAGGGCGTAGTTGGTGAGCGAACTTTCAACCGAAAAAACATACGGCTCGCCTTTCACGACCGAGGTCATTTTGCCGTACGCAGGAACGGGAGAACCGTAGTTGACGCCGTATTCGGCGGCGGAGCCGACGAAATTCGTGGTGTCGGCGCAGCCGAAGAACCTGATTTTGTCGAGCCGCACGTTGTGATAGCGCTCAAGCAGGTCGAGATCGCGGTTGTAAACGCGGAAAGCGTAAAGATGGCCGGTGACGCTCTTTGCGCTGTTGTAATTGAACCCGCCGATGTACGTCGGTTTGGTGCTGACGGCTTTCCAGGCGGTGGTATACTGCGTGGAGTAGTTGAGGCGGCGGTACAGCGAACCGCCGGGAGTGTGGGAATAGCTGTCGGTCGAGCCGGCGCCGAACAGCGCCGTGGCGGTGGAGAACTGCATATCGGCCGCCCCGTTGTAAAACCTCGTCCTGCCGTCGGTGCCCATGGTCTGAATGCCCCAGTTGCCGCCCAACGACTGTTTGACAAGCGGCGTGTCACTCTGGAAAGACGAGAATTTCGAACAGTACTGCAGCGTCCGTGCGGTGTCGCTCGTGGCGAACGAAAGAAAGTCGCCGTCCCAGTTGAAAATCACGTATTTCGCCCCTGAAAAAGAAACCGAACGTTCGGTCCAGGCCGGGTTGGCGGTGCCGGAGAACGTGTCGGCCAGTTCGGCGTAACGGTCGTGCCCGGAAAGATCGCGCCAGTAAACCGGCGCGTTTTCGTGAGCTCCGAAACCGGCGTTGTCTTTCGCGTCGAGCATGACGAGAAGGCCGTCGCGAATGTAGTCGCGCGCGGTCTCCACGCCGGTTGCGGCGAAATTGGCGACGAGCCGCCGGCTGTACCCGCGGGCAAGTTCGATCGACGGGCTGCGGAGATCGTCGGCGGTAAACCCGTCCACGTCGCCGCTCCAGCCGGTGAACGCGAAGCCCGGTTCCGGCGTGGCGGAAAGAGGCAGCGGCTGACCTTCAAGAAGATGCTCCGCGTAAATGTCGGTTCCCGTGCGGCCGTCGAAGGTTACCGTGCCGCCGGTTCCGGCGACGGCTGCGGTTCCGTACGACACCGTGCCGCCGGAAACGCCGCCGAGGGCGCGCCCGCGGAAACGCGCCATGTCAATGCGGCGGTTGTGGTCGATCTCGTCATTGTTCAGAACCCGGTTGTAGATGCGTATCGCCTCCACCCGTACGCCGTCCGACGTCGCTTTGAAAAACGCGAACGGATGGTTGACGGTGAAGTTGGCCGAGCCGGCGGCGGAGGTAGCACTCTGGACGCGGTTGCCGATCGTGCGCCGCACGGTGTGGATGTTGTTGGTGCAGATCAGCACGTAGTACGCCCACTGCTCGGGCAACATGTCGAAAGCCACGGTGGTGCCGCGGAAGGAACTGTTGTTCTGATAATTCTCCAGATAGGCGTTGTAGGGGTGAACGTCGAGCCAGCGCATGGTGACGGTGGTGGGTTTGAAGCGCATTTCGACGGTGAAACCGGCGGCGTTCGGAAGTGAAAGCGCGTTCGGGGTGTCGAGAAACTTGCTGCGGTCGGTGCCGTTTTTCGCCGCCGTACACTTGAGTTTCAGGTGATTGTTGGTCCATGAATGGGTGTCGCAGTCGATCTGCATGTCGCCCGCCACGCCGGCGAGATCTTTCCAGACGGTTGCGTTGTCGTCGTGCACGCCGACCCCGGCGTTGTCGATCGCGTCATAGTGGGCGACGAGACCGGACTGCACGTAGGCATCGCTCGTAAGTGCGCCGGGAGCGCACTCCGCTGCAAACGCAGCGGACGCGGCGAGCGCCAGTTTCGGCGCGCAATTGCGAAACAATTTCATCGGACACCTCCTTCAGACTTCAATCCGTGAGTATTATACTACAATCTCACCCGAAAAAGCAAGGCGAAGGCGACCTGCGATTGGTTGTTGGTTGTCCCGCCTGGATTCGAACCAGGACTAAGGGTATCAAAAACCCCTGTGCGGCCAATACACCACGGGACAATGTTTCTTTATTATATCAAACTTTGCGGTCCGCCGTCTCGGCGCCCGCCGACGAGAGTGCGAACCGCCAACGCCTTCACGCCGCGGCGGAGAAGTTCCGCCGCCATCGCCTCGGCCGACAGGCGGTCCCGGGCGAAGCCGAAAACGCACGAGCCGCTGCCCGTCATTGTAACGCCATCGACTCCGGCGGAACGCAGCGCGGCGGCCGCCTCAGATATTTCGGGGTGCAGTCTTTCGGCGGTCGGCTGCAGATCGTTGCAGACCGCGGCGGCGATCCGCCGCACGTCGCCGGACATGAGCGCGGCGACCATGACGCCGGTGGCGCAGCCGGAGGACGGCCGGCGCGGCGTGCAGGCGGCGTAAACCGCGGCCGTGGAAGATGAAACCGGGGGAACGGCGATGACAATGTCCAGCGGGGATAAGGCACCCACGTCGATTTCGGACACCGTTTCGCCGCGGCCTTCCATGACGACGGGGGCGCGGCGGAGCTGCGCCAGCACGAGCGCGGGAACGTCGGAGCCCACGCGCGCGCCGACGGCGGCAAGTTCCACCGGGGTGAGGCTCAATCCGCGCATACGGTTGATCGCGACCAGAACCGCCGCGGCGTCGGCGCTGCCGCCACCAAGACCGCCCCCGACGGGAATGCGCTTTTTCACGCTTACACGCACCCCGGCGTCCGGATCAAGCGCCGCCGCCGCTTTCAGGCAGAGGTCGTCGGGGTAGCCGGTGTCGGACGAAAAGCCCGCTGATTCTTCGACGGAGACCGTGTCGCCGAGCGACACCGGAACCACTACCGAACGCAGGGCGTGGTAGCCGTCAGCCCTTTCCGGAAAAACCTCGAGGGTGAAATTTAATTTCGCGTAAGCCTCAATTGTCGTCTGAGTCGTCGTCATCGGTTCTCGCCCTCTGCGCACTCCGCATCATGCCGATCGACATGACGGTGTTCACGATGGCGCCGATACCCTTCAACTCGTCGGGCGTTATGCGCATCAGGTGGCGGAAACTTTCGCCATGGCGCCAGGTGGCGGCGGCGACCGCGCCTTTGGCCTCTTGCGGCATCATGGAGAGCATCGGCTGGATGCCGGCGCGGGTTTCTTCGTCGAGCGCCGACAGCATGGGCGGCAGCGCCGCGCGGAACAAGCTGACGTACGAGAACACGCAGGCGCTGAACGGGCTTTTGCGCGCGACCGCCGGCAGCGACGCGGCGTAACGCTGGGACATGGAACACCCCCCCTTGTAGTTCTTGACCGCCAGTGACGCGTAAAGCGGCTTCGTGGAGGGGACGAGCTCCTTGGCGCTGAAATTGTCGTTGAAGGTCTTGACGATTTCTTCGCCGTTGCTCGCGCAGTTGGCGGCGATGGCGTCGGCGACCCCGTTGGTCGTGGCGGCCATTCCGTACCTGACGGCGGCGGCGACGTCGACGGTGCATTTCACCTCGCAGCCCTTGACCGCGACGTCAAGGAATTTACCGCTGTCGACGCCGATTTTCCTCAGCATGCCGAGGAGCGTTTTCACCTGCCCTTCATAGTCGAGTTTGCAGGTCCCGGAGCGCGCGCCGGCGGTTTCGGCGCAGGCGAAAACGACATCGGACGAGGCGAACGCGAACGGATCGCCGCCGAGCTGGTTGAGACCGAACTTGGCGAGGACGGATCCGGCGGCTTGGGTCGTCGAAGCGGAGATGTCGAGACCGGCGTTGGAGATTTTCAGCGCGGCGTCGAAAGAGGTGACGCTTTTGAGCAGCGTGTAGAACCTGTCGTCTACGGTTTCGGGGTTGGCGACACTGTATTTGTCGACGGCGGCGAGGATGACCGATAATTCTTTCGGCCCCGAGGAAACGCGCAGTGCATTGCCGCGGAGACCGGCGGCGGCCGCCGCGGTACGATTCGCCGCGGCGAGGACGAGCGCGGAATTACCGCCGGCGGCCATCCATTTGCCGTCGGCCGAAAACGCCGCGTATTTGAAAAGCGATCCGTTGCCGAGTTTGATTACGCCGTTCTTTTCGGCGGAACCGGGGTGGCCTTTCAGAAATTTCTCCTTGGTGCCGACGACCGGGTAGAGGAGGGTGGCGTCGAAGGCGTCGCCGCCGGCGGCGCCGATTTTATCGATGTCGACATACACGTCGAACAGCGCGGAGGGCAGAGGTTCGCCCTGGCGCATCGGCCCGAAGAACTCAGTTAACTTGTTCTGCATCAGCGCGGCGGTCGCCATGCCGGCGATCATCTGGTTGCCGGTCAGTTCGCCGAGTTTGGCCCCGGCCGCCACGAGCTCGGTGGTGTTGCCCACCTGCACGGTGGTGATTTTCTGCATCGCCGCGAAGGCGCCCGACGCCGCCGCGAGAGCAACGGCCATAAGTGTCTTTTTCATTTTGGTTTCGCTTTCTTTGTTTTTTCGTGACCGCCGGCGGAACGCAGTTCTTCAACCGCGGCCGCGATATCGGCGAAAAGGCCTTCAAGACGGCGCTTCGGCACCGCCGAAAAGGCGATGCGGATGAGACCGCAAAGCTCGATCGTGCCGATCGAGTATTTCGCCATCAGATGGCGGCGGAGAGTCTCGGCGTCAACGCCGCGTGGCTTGACGCACATGAAATAGCCGCTGTTGAACGGCATCGGCTCGAAGGCGCGGGCGTATTCTGGGTGGCTCCCGAGGATGCGTTTGATTTCAAGGTAACGCCCCTTCAGCACCTGGAATTTCTCGCGTTTCTGCGCCTTGTAGCCGGGATCGGCGTAGGCGGCGAGGGCAAGATGCTGGCCGACGGAGGAGGCATTGGAGATCGAGCTTCTCACGTTGCCGGCGGCCTTGGCTTCGAGTGCGCGGAGCTGTTCAGCCGTGGCGCCCTTGAACGCGAAGGAGATGAAACCGACGCGCAGCCCCCAGACGTAGTCTTCCTTCGTGGTGCCGTCGAGTTTGACCGCGAGCACGTTGCCGTCGAGAGAAGCGAACTCGGCAAAAAGCGACTCGGCGTGCACTCCCTTCTCGTAGACGAGCCCGAAATAGGCGTCGTCCAGCACGACGACCACGCGTCTGCCGGCGGCGGCGACGGCTTTTACTGCGGCGACGATCTTCTTCGAGTCGTCGAACGTGGCGGTGTAGCCGGTTGGGTTGTTGGGAAAGTTAAGCAGCAGTATTTTCTTGCCGCCGCCGCTTTCGAGCGCCGACTTCATCGCGCCCACGTCGAACGCGCCGCGCCGGAAGGTGTTGAAATGGCGCACGCGGCAGCCGACCGCCTCGCGGAAGATCAGTTCGTAATTGTCCCAGAAAAGATCGGGCACGACCAGTTCGTCGTTGCGGCCGGCGAAAAGCTCCGCCGTGATTCGGAGCCCGTGGGTGAGAGCGTTGGTCACCACCGGCACTGAAAATTCAACGCCGGCGAGCGACCGGTTTTTTTTCAGTTCCATCTCCTTCCAGTGGGCGCGGAGCGCGGGCAGGCCGAAACTGCCGGCGTACAGGAACGCGCGCTTGTCGAGGGACAGGTTGCGGCCGAAGCATTTCATCACCAGCGGGGAGGAGTCTTCTTCGAAAGCCATGCCTATCGTCGCGTTGACGTCGCACCCCTTCGCCTCGCCGCCCTGCCCGAGAATGCCTTCGTACGGAAAATACATGCGCCGGCCCGCTTCAGAAAGAAACCCCGCCGCCGGGCCGAGCGTGCGGTTCAGAGCTATAGCCAACTTGTTCATATCGACGGAATATTATACCAAAAATCGCGCCGCGTGATTCAGAAAAGCGGATCGGACGATTCGGCCTCGAAATTCCACTTGCTTTCTTCCTTCAATTTGGAGCGCAACTCTCTGAGTTTGCGGTAGTCTCGCCGGTTCGAGTACAGCTCGCGGCAGAGCACCTCATTAAGGAAATAAAGGTGTTTCGACCTCGCACCGGCGATGAATTCCCTGTCGCTGCCGGAATTCTGCAGCAGTTCGGGGAGCGCATCCAGCAGCGTCGAGAGCGTGCGTTTGTCGCCGGCCACGCGCGGGTAGCCGTCGCCGAAGCAGATGAAGCCGCCGCCGCGGAGAAATCGGTCGATCTGGGTGCGGGAGGCGTTCACCCGCTTGAGCATTTTTCTGGAGCTCTCGTTCGCGATGAAAGGCCCGGTGAAGCGCGCCGGGGCCTCGGTTTTAGCCTTTTTCTCAGCCGGTTTCGGGGCGGCGGGGGGGGGCTCGCTTTCCTCGGCGGGTTGCACGGCTGGAACGGTTTTAGCGACGTCTTTTTTGAGCTCGGCGGGTTTCTTTTCGGGCCTTTTCCCAGCCTCGGTTTCGTCGGGGACGTCGGAGTCGAAAATTTCGTCCAGCAGACCGGCGTCGACTTCAAGCTCGGCGGCGGCTTTTTTGTCCGCCGCCTTGCCATTTGCCTCCGCCACCGTCGCCGGGGAATCGGCGGCGGTCTTCTCGCCTGTTGCCGCAGTCTTGTCGACAGGCTCGGCTGCGGCGGCGGCGTCTTTTGCCGCAGCCGCTGCGCCGGCCGCCTCGATTGTCTCGTCGGCCGGCGCGGCCGGGGTTTTGGCCGGTTTGGCGGCGGACGGCTTTATTACGCCCTGGGTTTTGACAAAGTCGTTCCAGTTGACGATCTGGGGGGTGACGGGGGTGGAATTCACGTACACCACAGTGCCTTTGCGCTCGATGACATAGGGCGGGGGCAGGTACTTGCCGCGCACAAACACCGCTCCGTCAGAAAAAGATTTGCCCCGCGTTATGCCAAGCGCCGACACACTGTCAGCCGGAGCCGGCGAGAATGCGAACGCCCCGGTCGCGGTCAAAACCGCGGCCGCGAACGCGGCCATTCTTAACTGCACATTCATAATGAACTCCTTTCTTGAAAAAGATCCCGCATTGCCGTAGCACAGAACCCCCGGAACCCGTATCTCCAAATCTGGAGCTGACGCCCCATCTTCAAATGTCGGTCGAAGAAATATCTGCTTAATCCGCGTGCAACACAGGATCCACGTTCAAAACTCAGTTTTCCCTCACCTCCACGCCATCGGTCGTCTTGAGGGCGTCGACGATCCTCCGGAAGACTGCCCCGACCTCGTCGTCGGTCAGCGTCTTATCCGCGCTGCGGAACTCCAGGGAGTAAGCGCGCGACTCCTTGAATGTATCAAAGAGTTCGACTTTTGTCAACACGCGCCCGCCGGTTTTGCGGATAACCTTCACTATCGTTTCGTTGGTCACCCCTTTGGCGACTTTCAGCGCTATGTCGCGACGCACGGACGGGAACTGCGGCGGCGGGGAGACCTTGCCGACAGCGGCGAAATTGGCGAGCAGCCCTTTGAGTTCGATTTCGCACAGCGCCATCTGGGCGGTCAGGCGGAACGGGTGGCGGAGTTTCGCCGACACCGCGCCCATGACGCCGACCCGTCTGCCGTTGAGTTCGATTCCGAGCGCGGCGCCCTTCGCGAAAGCCGGCGCTTCGGCGGGGGTGAACCTGAGCCCGCCCACGTGCAGTTTTGCGGCCAGTTCCCCGACGGCGCCTTTCATCCACAGCACCGCCTCCTCCTCCGTCACCGGCGCACGGCGGCGCAGCGGTTCGCGCCCGACCGGGCCGAAGAAGCCGAGCGCGAGCATCTCCTTCTCCTTCGGGCCGGCGGAGAACACCCTGCCGATTTCGAAAAGCATCGCGCTGTCGAGCTGGTGCGAGGCGTTGCGCCCGAGCGAGGCGTACATCTGCGGCAGCAGCGAATCGCGCATAACGCCGTAGTCGGCCGACACCGGGTCGGGGATGACGAGCCGCGCCGCGGCGGACTCTTCGCGCGGGTCGAAATCGGACAGTTCCTTCGCCGAGAGAAACGAGTAATGCATCGCCTCGGAAAATCCGAGCGCGGTGCAGAGATCGCGTACGCGGCGAGCGGCGCGGAACGGCGCGTCCGACAGCGGAGAAACCGACGGCGCCGAAGGCATGGTGTCGGGTATGTTGTCGAGGCCGTAGATGCGGGCGACCTCCTCGACGAGGTCGGCCTCGAGCTCAAGGTCCCACCGCCAGGACGGAACGGCGAAAACAACCCGCGATTCGGAGGCGAAATGGTCGCACTTGGAGACCGTGCGCAGACCGAGCGATTCGAGAATGTAGACCATCGCGTCGTTGCCGATGTTGATGCCGATCAAACTTCTGGCGCGGTCAAAGTCGAGCGAGACCGGAACATTGCGGGAGTAATCGACGCCGGGAACCGCCCTGAACGGGTTTTCCGGGCCGGTCTTCGGCCGGTTGTCGACGTCCACCACCCCTTTGGCGATCTTGGCCGCGCCGTATTTCTGGAGCAGGTGCGCGGCGCGGCGCGAGGCGAAGTCGGCGATCGCCTTGTCGACGCCGCGGATGTAGCGGTAGGACGATTCGCTCGAGAGGCCGAGTTTGGAGGATGAATGCTTGATGACCGCCGGGTCGAACAGCGCGCTTTCGAGCATGACGGTTTTGGTGCCTTCGGCGATTTCGGAATCTTCGCCGCCCATCACGCCGGCGACGGCGTTGGGGCGCTCGGAGTCGCAGATGACAAGCACCGACGGGTCGAGCGCTCTTTCGACGCCGTCGAGGGTTTTGATCTTCTCGCCTTCGGCGGCGCGGCGCACCACGATGGTGCGGTCTTTAAGCCGCGTGTGGTCGAAGGCGTGCATCGGCGCGCCGAGTTCAAGGAGCACGTAGTTGGTGACATCCACCACCAGGCCGAGCGACCGTACGCCGCAGAGTTCAAGTCGTTTCGCCATCAGCGCCGGGGAAGGACCGTCTTCGACTTCGGTCACCACGCGGGCGGTGTATCGCGGGCAGCCGGCGGGGTCGTCGACCGTCACCTTCACCTCGTCGACGACGTCGACGCCGCACTCGGTGAAGTCCGTCGCCGGGGGTGTCACCGGCCGGCGGAGAATCGCGCCGAATTCGCGGGCGAGACCGTAGACCGAAAGCGCGTCGGGGCGGTTCCACGTGACTTCGATGTCGAAAACCGTCTCCGGCTTTTCAAGCTCCGCCACGTCGCGCACCAAGGCGCCGACCGGCGTTTCCGGGGGGAATTCGACGATGCCCGCCTCTCCGGCGCCGATGTGCAGCTCTTTCTCGCTGCAGCACATGCCGAACGAATCGACGCCGCGCAGCCGCCCCTTCTTGATCTTGAAGCCGCCTTCGGGTATGAGCGCGCCGATTTTGGCGAACGCGGTCTTGATTCCGGCGCGCACGTTGGGCGCGCCGCAGACGACCTGGAATTCCTCTTTGCCGTCGGTAACCCTGCAGACGTGAAGATGGTCGCTGTTCGGATGCGCCTCGCTTGCAAGCACTTCGGCGACAACGACAAGATCGGAAAGGTCGGAACCGCCGACCGACTCAACCGACTCGACCTGCAGTCCTGCGCGGGTCAGTTTTTCCGCGAGTTCTTTCGGTTCGATGTCGTCAACTTTTACGAATTCATTCAGCCACGACAGGGGCAGTCTCATCGTTTTTCTCCTCGATCTTTCCCGGCGTGGCGGCCGCCGGCGCTTCCGGCGCCGGGGGTGGCGCGGCTTCGGTCTTCGCTTCCGCCGCCGGTGCTTCGGGTGCGGCGGGGGGCTCGGCCTCGGCTTTTTGCTTTTTGCCGCGTTTCCGCCATTGCGGACCGTACTTCGGGTATTTCTCCGCCAGGGAGTATACGCCGTTCGTGAACGCGACGACGTGCCCGGTCGAGACCAGCCAGGAAAGATGCTTTTCGAAATCGGCGACCTGGGGGAATTCACTCCTGTCGCAACAGGGGTTTTCGCCCACGAATTTCGCAGCCGCGGCAAGTTCCGGAATGGCGTGGGCGGAGTCGAATTCGCGGTATTCAACGTTAGTCACGAATTCCTGTCCGCGCGGTTCGTTGACCCTGAAAAACTTCAGCTTGCGGTGGTGGAAGGCGCCGCGGAGCGCGAAGCACATTTCGAAGGGATTGCGCCGCGCCTCTTCGAGGGTCAGTTCGGCGGTGCGCCGCAGCGACTGCACCGGGGATTTCAGGGCGGCTTCGGCGGTGATCAGCAGGTGTTTCGGAGAATCGACGAGCGACGGCGCGATGGTGCGCTTGAATTCGCCTTCGACGGACTCGCGGCTGAAGCCCGGTTCGCCTTCCACATCCGCCCTGCCTTTGGCGAAAAACATCGTCTTGCGGGTGGCGCCGCGGCGCCACTCTTCTATTGCGTCGGCGTCGCGCACCATTTCGATGTGAGAACGGTACTGCTCCTCCGACATGTCGGGATATTTGGTGCGGACCATCTCCTTGACCACGGCGTTGAACTCGTGGATGTTCGGCGGCCCGAGCAGCACGCCGGAGAGCCCGCATTTCGCCACGCAGTTGAAATTGCCTTTGGGCGGTTCGCAGTCGACTTCTTTCGAATCGTAATAATCGCCGAGGTGCGCGAAGACTGCGTGTTCCAGCACGTCTTCGTCGCTCAGCGAGGCGTACCCGCAAACCTTGCACTGGCGGAATTTCTCCGGCGCCGCGCCGTCG
Source organism: Kiritimatiellia bacterium (assembly GCA_017652705.1). GTDB lineage: Bacteria > Verrucomicrobiota > Kiritimatiellia > RFP12 > UBA1067 > UBA1067. Next base: position 13,536 of record JAGCAM010000080.1, read on the forward strand.
GCCCCCTTCGGGGTGATCTTCAGCAGCACCAGCGAGGGATTGTCGAGAAAGAAGTAGGCGAGATCTTTCAGCTTGTAAGCGTGTATGTCGTTCTGCAGTTTGCGGATGATCGTGCCGAGCGCCTTGGATTCCGGCAGGATCTTGACCTCGGCGTCGAGCGGCCGCGGTCTGCCGGGGAAGCGCTCGCGGCGGTTGAAACCGTCAAGGCGCCGCCCGTCCCGTTCTTCCGGCTGGCCGCCGCCGCCGGCAGCGCCGCGGTATTCGAAACGGTTGCGCTCGGCGGGCTGGCCGCGGTCGCCGCCGGAACGTCTGCGGTCGCCGTCGCGTCTGCGGTCGCCGCGCGGTTCGCCGTCGTCAAAGCGTCTGCGGTCGCCGAAACGCCTGCGCTCGCCGAAACGTTCGCGCCCGCCGCGTTCCCCCCTGTCGCCGGATGCCTGGGATCGGTCCGTCCGGCGGCGGTCGTCGCCGGAATCCTTTTCGGGGCGGATGCCGCCGATATTGACCCCGGCGTCCTTCTTCGCCCAGTCGGGCGAAAAGTCGAAAGACGCCAAGTCAAGAATACCGCCGTTGTCTTCGCTCATGTCTGCTCCCCCTTTATGAACCGCATGCCCGTTTCCACCGCCTTGAGATTAAGGTCGAGAAGATCCGCCTTGCGGGCGGAAATCGTGTGCTTCAAAGCCGCTGGCATCGTATCGGTGCGCACGCAGCCGAGTTTGGCGACAATGGCGCCGAGCAGAATCATGTTGGCGAGCGAGACCGCGCCCATCTCCCTGGCCATGCGCGTGGCTGGGATGCCGACGGTCTGGACGTCGGTGCGCGAAACGCCGCGGGTGACGAGCGAAGAATCGACGAATATGAAGCCGCCGGGCGCGACCGCCGGCTCGAACTTGTCGAGCGAAGGTTCGTTCATGACCATCAGTATGTCGGGGTGCGTCACGATCGGGGAGCCGACCGGCTCGTCGGAGATGATCACCGAACAGTTGCAGGTGCCGCCGCGCATCTCCGGCCCGTAGGACGGCAGCCATGAAAGCTCCTTGCCCTCGAGCAGGCCGGCGTAGGCGAGCACCTTGCCCGAAAAAAGCAGCCCCTGGCCGCCGAACCCCGCCATGATCGTCCGCGTAGTCATTTCGCCGCCTCCTTTCCGTCGGCCGCTTTGTCGCGGTAGACGCCGAGGGGGTAGAACGGGATCATCTTTTCCTCCACCCATCTGCAGGCGTTTTCAGGCGTGAGGCCCCAGTTCGTCGGGCACGTCGATATCACCTCGACGAGCGAGAAGCCGCGGCCCTCCACCTGATTCCGGAACGCCGTCAGCACCGCCTTGCCCGCCTTGCGCACGTTGGCCACGGAATTGACCGCGACGCGCGCGAGATACGCGGGGGCGTCCAGCGAGGCGAGCAGCTCGCATATACGGATCGGCATCCCCTGAGTCTTGGCGTCGCGCCCGTAGGGGGAGGTCTGCGTGACCTGCCCCACGAGCGAAGTCGGAGCCATCTGGCCGCCGGTCATGCCGTAAATCGCGTTGTTGATGAATATCACCGTGATGTTTTCGCCGCGGCACGCCGCCGACACCGTTTCGCACAGCCCGATCGACGCGAGGTCGCCATCGCCCTGATACGTGAAAACCACCCGGTCGGGCAGGGAGCGCTTGACCCCGGTCGCCACCGCCGGCGCCCGCCCGTGCGAAGCCTCTATCATGTCGCAGGCGAAATAATCGTACGCCATCACCGAACAGCCCACCGGCGCGATGCCGATTGTGCGCCCCTCTATGCCCAGGGCGTCGACGGCCTCGGCGACCAGCCGGTGGACGATGCCGTGGGTGCAGCCCGGACAGTAATGCAGCGTCGCGTCCATAAGCGCCTTGGGTTTGCTGAAAATCACCGCCATCTCATCTGCCCTCCTTCGCGATGCGGTCGATCGCCGCCGCCACCTCGTCGGCTGAAGGTATCATGCCGCCGACGCGGTTGCATTTACGGACCGGGCGCGCGCACTTCTCGGCGAGCGCGACGTCTTCGCTCATCTGCCCCATGTTCAGCTCGACCGTCAGAAAACACCTGACTTTCGCCGCCGCCGCTTCGATCGGCGCCGACGGGAACGGGTACAGCGTAATCGGACGGATCATGCCGACCTTCACCCCGCGGCGCCTGCACTCGACGATGGCGTTCTTCGAAACACGGGCGGTGATGCCCACCGACACGACGCAGATTTCCGCGTCGTCCATCATGTACTCCTCCCAGCGCGTCTCCTCCGCCGCGAGACGCTCGTAGCGCTTGAAGCGTTCGAGATTGGTTTTCTCGAGTTCGTCAGGCTTCAGATAGAGGGAGTTGACGATGTTGTGGGGCCGTTTCATGCCGGTGCCGGTGGTGGTCCACGTTTTGCCCTTCATCACGTCATCGGGATCGACCGCCTCCTCCGGCAGCACGACCGGTTCCATCATCTGGCCCATAGTGCCGTCGGCGAGCAGCATCGCCGGCATGCGGTATTTTTCGGCGAGTTCGAAAGCGCAGCGCGTCAGGTCTGCCATCTCCTGCACCGACGCGGGGGCGAGCACGATCACGTGGAAATCCCCGTGCCCGGGCCCGCGGGTGGCGAAAAAGTAGTCGGACTGGCTCGGCTGGATGCCGCCGAGGCCCGGCCCGCCGCGCTGCACGTTGACGATCAGCGCCGGCAGATCGGCGCCTGCCAGATAGGAGATGCCCTCCGCCTTGAGTGAAATGCCCGGCGAGCTCGAGCTCGTCATCGCCCGCCGCCCGGTGCACGCCGCCCCGTAGACCATGTTGATCGCGGCGATTTCGCTCTCCGCCTGCAGAAAAGTGCCGCCGATTTTCGGCATGCGCTTGGCCATGTAGGCCGCGATTTCTGTCTGCGGCGTGATCGGATAGCCGAAATAGTGTCTGCAACCGCAGCGTATCGCCGCCTCGGCGATCGCCTCGTTGCCCTTCATAAGAACCTTTTCACTCATGATTTAGTGCGAATTTCCTTCAGCGTTCTACTGTGATCACGCAATCCGGGCACATCAGCGCACAGGACGCGCAGCCGATGCACGCCTCGGGCTTGACGAGTTCGACCGGCGCGTGACCCTTTCGGTTCAATCTCGTTCTCGACACCTCAAGGATCTTCTTCGGGCAGGCGGACACGCAAAGCCCGCACCCCTTGCACAGATCTTCCTTGAATGTTAACTTGGCCATTCCAATGTTACTCCTTGTGTTGAATTGCATATTATACCACAAAAAACGTCCGCCGTGGCGGTCAGCGGATCACCTTCTTCACCGAAACCTTTCCGTCCACCCTCCTGCCGCTCACCCGTCCGCCGCCGGGTATCGCGATGTTTTCAAACGAGACGTCCTTCCACGACGACGGGCAGCCGCGGAAGAATTCCGTCCTGCCGTCAACCTCGTGCACCATCATTTCCATGACGGCGGTCGCCGCGGCGCACTGACCGTCCATCTGCATGATGCCCAGCCCGTTGTTGCAGACCGTGAACCCGTCGCGCACGGCGTTGTGGTGAGAACCGTGGCCGTCGTCGCAGAAAAACGCGTCCCAGGCGCGGATGAGATGCGCCGCCGCGGCGGCGTTGCCGACGTGCAGGTGCAGAATCGCAGCCCACGGCAGGCACCAGCCGGTCCATTCGCCGGTGCCCCGGCCCACCCAGGTGCGGTACGTCGCCGCCACCGTGCCAGCCGCCGCCGGATCGGCGATGTCGATCGTGTCGAACGGGTAGAGCCCCGCCATGTGGGAATGGTGGCGGTGCGAAACGACGAAAGGCTGCCCCTCGAAAAGCTGGATGCCCCCCTCTCCCGACGTGTACTGCGGCAGCCGCTTCTCGACATCGAGCCACATCGGATCTGGCTTTTCGCCCAGCATTTCCGCCGCTGCCGCGAGATCGCGGCAAAGCCGGTGCGCGGCGGCGAGCTGGAAGCTCGGATCGCGCCCCACCGCCTTCCTCACGTCGGCCGCGCCCCATTCCGGACTCGGCCCGACCGGTATCGACAGCCGCCCGCCGCGCTCTTCCATCATCGCGCGGTACACCTTCATCGCGCCTTTCATGAAATCGTATGCGTCTTTTTTCAGAAAAGCCGTGTCGCCGGAATATTTAACGTATTTGAACATCATGGCCGCCACCCACGCGGTGGAGGCGTGGTCGATGGTGCCCGTCCAGAACCCGCCGATGCATACGCCGCGGTCGTCGACGGAATGCGGCAGCACGTAGCCGCCGTCCACGCCGACGAACTTCCGCGCGTTTTCGGCGAGCAGCGGCCGCCACGACAGCACCATCCTGAAAAGCGGCATCAGATGCGCGAAATGGCCGCCGCGGTAGGCCGGTGAATAGCATTCCTGCACGTTGATGTTGAAGTGGTAATCGCCGTTCCAGGGCACGAGTTTGTCGTCTTCAAGCCACGGTCCCTGCAAGCCGGCGGGAACACCGCCCGGGTCCGTCATCGCGCCGAACCGGTACATGCCGTAGTCGAAGACGCGCTGCACGACCGGATCGGGCACGTTCACCCGCGCGGAGTCTTTCCAGAAACCGCGCCACTGCGCAACCGATTCAGCGGCGATCCGGCTGAAATCGGGCGCGAAATCGCGCACGCCGCCGCGGCCGGTCGCCACGGCGAGCGTCGACCCGCGCCGCCGCCACACGAGCGACACGGGGTCGTCGGCGGGAAGCTTCCACGTGAATCCGCCCCGGTCGGCCGCGGCGAACTTTTCGGCATTGGGAAAACCCATCGCTCCGAGCGCACTGCCCGCCGCGGGAAATTCCATGCAGTGAACCGTTTCAACCGCCGGCTCGACCCCTTCCGGAAACTTCATCGCGAAGACGCGGCTTTCCCTCCCCGCCGCCAGCTCGACCGTCCGCCCGTCGGCGAGGACGATTCTTCCGAGACCCGTGAACGGGTCGAGCGTTCCGGTCGCGAGTTCCGCTCCGGGAATTTTCAACACCACCCGGCCGAGCGGCAGCATATACGGGTTGCGGGGTTCGCCGGCGGGGGCGACCCGCCTGAACAGCGCCAGCAGTGCGTCATTACGACCGGTCCGCACCAGCGAAACGATGTTGGAATAGTTCTGCTCGGGCGTCCACGGGTATCCGCCGCGGTGATCCCAGAGATCGGCCCTGCCCACGGTTAGACGCAATTCACCGTCTCCCCCCCAGACCAGCACTCCGGTTACGCCGTCTGAAAACGCCATGCCCTCGTGGCATCCGCCGGTGCGCGGGAAAACCCACTCCACGGGCGCGGACTCCGCCGAGAGAAAAACTCCGAACGCGGCGACTGCCGATATCGCGGTTTTATTCATGCCGGCACCTACTCTCACACCGAAGGGTTGAAAACATACTCACCGGCGGTCCTGCCGTTCAAAACGTCATGCACCGTCACTTTGAGTTTACCGTCGACGACACGCCCTTCAATCACCGTCGGAAACTTCTCCGGCACGGGGATTTTCTCGATAACGCCGTCCGCGGTCCGTCTCATGCGCACTCCGAGTTCCGGCCCGCCGCCGACAATCTGCGCCCATCCGCGCCCCGGCGCCGGGGGATCGTACCTGAAGCGGTGCTGATGGGCGGCGATCACGAGCTGAAGCCCCGCCTTCTCGAAACTCGGCTGCCAGAGGCCGGCGCAGGTGCGCTGCCATATCGCGAAAGACTCTCTGTAACGCGGGCCGGTGTCGGCGGGGACCACATCCCCGGGGTTGCTCTCCGGCCGCGGATCGAACAGCGGTATGTGGCAGAACGCGACCTTGAACTTGGCCGTTTTCACCGCCTCGCTTTCGACGGCGCCGGCAAGCCATCGCGCCTGGAGCTCGCGGTAACGCCGCATCTGGAAAATTCCGGCGAACCTGGGGTTGGTGTCGAGCTTGTCTTCGCCGGTATCCAGCCCGATGAGCGCGATGTCGCCGAGCCGCTGAACGAAGTTGCGCCCCAGTTCGGCGAATTCCGCGCCGCGCTCGGACGCCTCGCGGAACATCATCACTTTTTCGAGTTCGCGGTTGAACCTGCCGCGGAAATCGTGGTTGCCGTTGATGAACATGTACGGCGTGTCAGCGGCGTATTCAGGATGTTTCTCGTGGGTGTGGATGAATATGCCGATGGCAAGGTCGATCTTCTCGGTCACGTTCGAGGCGTCGCCGTTCCAGACTACCGCCGACGGCTTGATCTTTTCAATCTTCGAAAGCGCGAGATCGATCGCGGGCTTATGGTCGTGGGTGTCGTTGATCACGCAGAACGTCCCGTCCACCGCGGCGCCGATCGTGGTGAAGGAGTGGATCTTCGGGTCGACTTCAGGCCCGAGGTTCTTCATGCTGTACCCGTGTTCGTAAAGAATGCGGTCGGCGCCTATCCGGTAATAGTATCTCGTCGCCGGCTTCAGCCCGGTCAGTCTCACATGGGCGATTTTATCGTCCACCGTCATGATCCCGTGCCCTCCGGAGAACACCTTCGCGGAGTTCTTCAGACCGGGGTCGGTTGAATATTCCACCCATCCGGATGCATCGCCGCTCACCGAGAACGAAACGCCTACCGATGTCTCCGCGGCGTTCTGCAGCACCGGCGCGGAGGTGATGAGCGGGGTTCCCGGCGCGGCGGCGGACGCGGACGCCGTCTCGTCGGCGGACGGTGCGCGGGATGCGCCCCCCGACGCTGAAGCGGCGACCGCCAACGCGGTGCCGCAGATGAACTGCCGGCGGTTCACACTGCTTTTCATGATGATTCTCCTTTGCATGATTCGGCGGGCCGGGCCGCGCCCGGCGGTTGGTGCATCTGGTGGGATTTGAACCCACACGCCTTTCGGCACCGGAACCTAAATCCAGCGTGTCTGCCGTTCCACCACAGATGCAAGAGTGTCGTTGTCTCACGCGGCATGGGGCATTTCCTCCCGGCGCCGCTTCACCGCTTCAACTTGTCGCGGTGTGAAAAGAAGATTCTGGCGCGGTTGGCGAACGCCTGCGCCTCCGGAAAATTTCCTCCGTTGACAAGCTTCTGAAAATCCTCCAGCGCCTCGCGCTGTCTGCGGTCGAGGTTGACCGGCACTTCGAAGACGATGCGCGCGTCAAGATCGCCGGGCGACCCTCCCCTCAGCGACGGCACGCCTTTGCCGCGCAGCCTGAACACCTTGCCGTTCGGCGTACCCGGCGGTATCTTCAGCCGCGCCTCCCCGTCCGGCGTGGGCACGGCCACCGCGCCGCCGAGCGCGGCGGTCACCGGCGAAACCGGCACGTCCACTTCGAGGTCGAGACCGTCCCGCCTGAAAATGTCGCTGTCGCGCACGCCGATCAGCACGAAAAGATCGCCGTTATCGCCGCCGCGCAGCCCGCCGCCGCCCTTGCCCGAGAGACGCAGCCTGAAACCGCTGTCGATGCCGGCGGGTATTTTGAGCGAGATTTTCCGCGGCGCCGTCACATGCCCGGAACCGCGGCACTTGCGGCACGGCTTTTCGATCACCGAGCCTTCGCCGCCGCATGTCGGGCAGGTCTGCCGAACCTGGAAAAAGCCGCTGCCGCCGATCACAACCCCGGCGCCGCCGCAGCTCCGGCAGGCGACGCGCTTCGAACCCGCCGCCGCTCCGCTTCCGCCGCAGTCGGGGCACTGCACCGGCAGCGTCAGCTCGAGATCCCTCTCGCTGCCGAAGAGCGCCTCGTCGAAATCGATGTCCAGCCGGAAAGTCATGTCGTCACCGCGCCGCGGCGCGTTCGGATCGACCTGCCGCCGCTGCCGGCGCCCGCCGAAGAAATCCCCGAAATTGCTGAATCCGCCGCCGCCCATGCCCCCGAAGATGGAGCCGAGTATGTCGTTGAGATCCACATCCTGGAAGTGCGAGAAGTCGCGCCCGAAATCGAAACCGCCGGGCCCGAAATTCACGCCCTGGTGACCGAACTGGTCGTAACGCTGCCGCTTCTCCGGATTCGAAAGCACCTCGTAGGCCTCGGACACCTCGGTGAACTTTTCCTTCGCTTCGGGGTTGTTGGGATTGCGGTCCGGATGGTACTTCATGGCGAGCTTGCGGTACGCCGATTTTATCTCGTCGGCGGTCGCCGTTTTCGCAACGCCAAGAATTTCGTAGTAATCGCGCTTTTCAGCCATGCAAGTCTCTTGTCCCTTCACTGCGCGCCATGCGCTTCTTCCTCGTTTTTACCGCCCGCTTCTCGGGCGGGAGCTCCCGCCGACACCACCACCTGCGCCGCGCGCAGCAGTTTGTCGTTCAGCGTCCACCCGGTCTTCACCACTTTGCAGATCCTGCCCTCGCCGATCTTCGCGTCCGGCAACGTCGCGATCGATTCGTGAAGATTCGGATCCGGCTCCCTGCCGACGATGCCGTCCATCGGCTTCGCTCCGTGGTCGGCCAACGCCTTGAGCAGACCGTCGTAAACGAGTTTCACGCCTTGGACGAACGGATCTTCCGCGTCGGCGGCCTTCTCCAGCGCGAGGCCGAGATTGTCCACGGTCGGCAGAATGTCCTTCAGAATGTCGCTTTCGGCGTAACGGTAAACATCTTCGCGGTCGCGGGCGGCGCGCTTCTTGTAGTTGTCGAAGTCGGCGAGCGTGATGGCGTAAAGAGATTTCCAGTCCGGCTCGGACGGTTTCTCCGCAGGCTTCTCCGCGGCGTCTTTTTTCTCCGCCTCCGGCGGCTGGCCGGCCGTTGTTTCGCCATCCGCCGCTATTTTCTCCGCAACTTCGGGCATCTCTGCCGTTTCGCCTGCTTCTGCGGCTTTTTTCTCTTTTTTTTCTGACATCAACTGTTAATCCCTATCCTCACTTCACCTCGATCTGCCCCGCCCTGGCGAGCATCTTCGCTTCGACGGACTGAATCTCGGCGAAACCCTGCGAGCTGTGGGGGTTGAGACCGTTCGAAGCCTCCATCGAACTGTCGGCCTCGTTGTAAATCGTCGCTTTGAGCCCCTTGAGCGCCTCGAAGAAGATGTTGCCTTTATAGAGGCCGAGCGTTACTTCGGCGGTCGCCTTGTCAGCCCAGACCTGCACCGCGGCGCGGGCGGCGCGCGTCGCCGGATCGAACCATCTGCCGTCGTAAATCTGGTCGGCGATGAATTTCGAGAGTTCGCCGAAAAGCTTCGTCGAGCGGCGGTCCATGATGCCTTCGTAGATGTAATTGAGGCCGCGCGAAAGAACTTCCATGCCGGGGGCCTCGTAAACGCCGCGGCTCTTCGTGCCGATTATGCGGTTTTCGAGCGCGTGTTTCATGCCGACGCCGTTGCGTCCGCCGATTTTGTTCACTTCGAGCATGACGCGGTAGGGCGAGAGCTTTCTGCCGTTCACCGCGGTGCAGCGCCCCTTCTCGAACTTGAGGACGATCTTTTCGATTCTGCCGGGGGCGTCCTCCGGCCAGACGCCCATCGTGGGCTTCACGATGCGCATCGAAGTCTCCATCGACTCAAGATCCTCCGCTTCGTGTGAAAGCCCGGCGAGATTGCCGTCGGTCGAATACTTCTTCTTCGTGCCGACGAACGCCTGGATGCCGCGCTCCGCGAGGAAAGCCACCATCTGGGTGCGGCCGGGGAAGCGCTTCAGCAGCTCCGCGTCGCGCCACGGGGCGTAGACGCCGAACTTCGGGTCGAGAACGTTGGTGTAGCGTTCGAAGCGCATCTGATCGTTGCCGCGGCCGGTGGCGCCGTGGACGAGGGCGACGCAGCCCGCCTTCTTCATGGCGGGCAGCAGCTTCTGCACGGTGACCGCGCGGGCGATGCCGGTGGAGTTCCAGTAGCCGCCGTCATACATCGCCTGGCATTTGACGGTCTCGAAGCAGATGTCCGCCATCTCTTTCGTTACATCGACGATGGTCGTGGCGACGCCGGTGGGAGCCATTTTCTTCTTGATGTCGTTGATGTTCTTTTCGTCCGGCTGGCCCACGTTGGCGGAAAAAGCCTTGACCTTGACGCCCGCGTCCTTGAGAACGCAGCAGATGGTTTTCGAATCAAGCCCGCCGGAAACGCACACTCCGACCGTCTTGCCTTTCAGTTCTTCGAGCTTCATTTTCTACTCCTTTGACTCCTGTGAAATATTGAGACCATATTATACCACTTTTCGCCGCATTTTTGTGGCGCAATTTTCAATGCGGACGTCCCTCGTGCGGCAAGACAACGCGGTCGGCGTCCTTGGCGACAATGCGGAAAGCGGGATCGAGTTTCACGCCCGCCAGCAGAGCGGGGCGCCACACCAGTTTCACCGGCCCTGCCACGCCGTGGCGGAGGAGCATATCGTCCGAACAGGCGATGAAGAACGCGCGCTCCCGGGCCTCGCCGGGGGCGAAAGTGAAAGCAGCTTCGGCGCCGTGCACGGAAGCCCCACCCGCACTCAACCCACCAACTGTCGGCGCGGTCATTGTGCCGGCGTTACCGGCCGGCCGCCTTCAGCACCGCGTCCGCGACCTGTTTCGTCTCAATCTCTTTCAGCGGCTGGCGATGATGGTACGTGTCGGACCAGTTAGCTTCGCGGTCCATCGGATCAAGCCGCGCGAAGAGATCGTTCACCTCGAGTCCGTTCTCCTTCGCCACGGCCAGCGCGACTTCGTTGAGGGCGCGCACCCGCACCGTCAGTTTCGCGTCTTTCAGCGGCGTGGACGTGGCGATGATGATTTTTGCCTTCGGCGCCTTGCGCCGGATGAGCGCGACCGCCTCGCGGTAGCGCTTCGCGTACGCTTCGACGGGCGTCGCCAGCGAGTGCAGGCCGTTGTTGAAGTGGACGACGTCGTACGGCAGCGTCGGATCGTCGAGAAACGCCTCTAGAAGCTTCATGTAGACGGGGCTCGTGACGCAGTAGCTCGAAGCCCAGTAGCTCATGTACATCTTGCCCTTAAGAAGCTTCGCGACGCCGCCCTGGTACTGCGCGGTGATCGAGTCGCCGACGAGCAGCACCCGCGGCATGTTGGTGTGGATCATGCCGCCGGCGTTGTACATGGACCATTCGGTCTGCTCGTGCCCGCGAAGTCTGTCCGACACCGGACAGGTCTTCGAGATGTCGTCCGCGAAGACGGACGCCGCAAGCGCAGCGACGACGGCGGCAAGTGCTGTTTTCATAGCTGGCGGTCCTTACTTGATGGTCGCCTTGACGACGGTGGAATCGGCCGCGGGATAGGACCAGACAAGTTCGCCGAACGTGTCGGCCGCGGGCGCCGGGAAAGCCGGCGTCGCCTCCGCTCCGGCGGGTGCGACAAGCGTCACCTTGCCGACGATAAGGACGGTGCGCCCGTCATCGCGGACGACCGACGGCGTGACGAGCGTGTTCGGATCGTCGCTGGCAAGACGCCCCGACAGGCGGACGGCGACTTTGACCGGACGCTTCGCGCCGTCTTTCTGGCGGATGGTCGCGGAGATCGCACCGTCCGCGGCGAAGACGAGCGTCGCCGCCGTGCGGTCGTCTTCGCTGACGACCGTCGTAACGCCGTCTTTCACGGTGCAGCTGCGCTCGGCGAGCGGCGGCACCATGCGCGGCTCGGTGCCGAGCAGACGGTAAACGCGGTCGCCCGACGTGACGAGAATCGTTACCGGCTTGACGCGGCCGTCGGCGGTTTCGGTGTCGAGACGCGTCATGGTCGCGCCCGGAGCGACCAGTCCGGCGGCGACGGCGGGACGCTCGGGACGCGCCACGGGCTTGCGCGGGGCGATTTTCGCCTTCGCGAAATAGCGCGCCAGCTGCCGGCCGATCAGCTGTTTGCCGCGGTCGTCGTTGTGGGCGGCGTCGCGCTTGAACCAGTCCAGCGGCTTGCGCGAGCGTGCGATCGTGTCGCAGGGGTCGGTCGAGAGGTCCCAGAGCGCGGTTCCGGTGCGCGCGGTCGCCGCGCGGTGGTACCACTGGCTCAGGGGGAACCAGTAACACCAGCGTTTCTCCATCTTGCTCCACGTCGACCAGCTGGACGATTCGTTCCAGTGCGTCTGTTCGCTTGAGCGGCGGAATTCGTACGAAGGCGGCGGCGTGCAGACCACGACTTCGATGCCCGCGTCCTTGCAGCGCTCGATCGTTTCGACCATGTCGTCTTCAGGGGCTTCCTTGTAGGGTTTGGCCCAGACGCCGTTGGAGATGCCGCCGATTACGACGAGGTCGGGGCGGTGCTTCAGCACGTATTCCGCGAAGTTCTCCGCGGTGTGGTACCAGCTCGTGCCGGTGGATCCGCGCACGGAGATGATGAACTCTGGGTCGGACTTCGGGTAGTCGCGCTTGATGAGCGAGGTGAAGCCCGAGCAGTATGTGTCGTTCATGATCGAGTCGCCGAGCAGCACGACCTTGAGCGGCCGGCCGTCCTGCAGCGCCGCCTTCGTGCGCGGCAGCAGCGCGAACGGGTCGGACGGGATGTCGCTCGCGAGCTGCGGCAGCGTCGCGTAGAACCGGTCGCACCACGCCGCCGCCTCGTCCGTCGTGAGCTTCACGAGCGAGACGTCCTTCACCTCGGCGCCCCTGCCGGAAAGGAACGCGAGCTGCACGCTCGCGGCGCGGCCGTCGGCGACGAAAATCTCGTCGTAATGGCGCCAGTCGTCGCTCGGGTAGACCGCGCTGTTGATGTCGGGCAGCATGTTGCCGTCGGCGTCGAAGAGATCCACCCACCAATAGCCCTTCGCTTTGGCCTTGAGGTCGAAGCGAAGCAAGTAAAACGCCCCCTTGCCCTCGGGTTTGCCGACGAGGCGGATGCGCTTCGATTCGATGCGCCCGCCCTTCGACTCGTAGTAGCCCTCGAACGGGATGTAGACGACTTCGCCCTCAGCACCCCGCATTTTGAGCTTCCACCCGCTCTTCGTGGAGAGCGTGCCCGGAAAGTTCGCCAACGTCTTCGAGCCTGGGTCGGCGTCGCGTTCCCATTCGACGGTCTCGGCTTTCTCACCGCCGCCGAGCCATGCGCAACCCCCGATCAGGACGCCAGACAGAGCGCCCGCGGCGCACATCCGACAACCAACCAACAACTTCATCTTGATCATTTGTTTTCCTTGCCTTATTCTTTATTCTTTTCTTCTTTATTTTTTCCCTTGACCGAAGACTCACCGCACCAGAAGCAGCAGGCCGGGGTGAAGCCGGCGGGCCGAAATCTGTCTGGGCCGAAATCCGCTGTTGCCGAGGAAGGTCACTTCGCGAGCGTGATCGACACCGCGCGGTCGATCGTGTGCACCGCGGAGTAACTCGTCAACGTGCAGATGTGCATGCCGGCCGGGCCGCGCCCGCCGCCGCCGGCGTACGCGGAGCTCATCACGCGCACGGCGTTAAGGTAGATTGTGTCGCCGGGGACGACCGGCCTCAAGAGCATCGTCGAGAGCGGAAACGCGTAGGTGTTCGTCCAGCGGTCGGGTTTCGAACGGTCGGTCACGAAGCGCATGCCGTAGGTGGGGTCGCCCGATTCCTTCGCGCTCACGTTGCGCCGGAAGTTCACTTCGCCGTCGCTCTGCGCATACCCGTCGCCGAAGGCGTTGGTGAGGTAGTAGCGCGAAGGCAGGCCGCGCTGGAAAGCCATCATGAACTCCCACGTGTCGAACGCCGCGATGCCCGGCGAGCGCACGAGCTTCGACGTGTCGCCGCCGATGTCCGTGAGCGCCAGGTAGAAGTGCGTCGAGTCGTAGGCGACCTTCACTTCGCACGAGAAGCGCTCGACCTCTTCGCCGCCGCCGGCGTGGAAGTACCGCTGCGAACCGGTCTTGACACCGGACCAGTCGACCTTCGACCCGTCGCCCCCGGCGTCGGGAACGCGCACCGCGGTCCAGGAATCCTGCGGCGCGGACGAGCGCGCCACGTACTCCGCGCGCCCGGCCTGCATCCACTTCCAAACCGCCTGCTTCCAGAGCGCCACGAACTTGCGTTCCGCGGCGGTGCCACCCTTGACCGCCTCCTCTGCCTCGGACATGAGACGCCCGAGTTCGGCCATAGTCTCGGCGTTGCCGCGGACACCCCACGCCATTTCGGGACCGGACTTCGAGTCCCCCTTCTTCGGCAGGAGCGAGAGGTCGGTGTAACGCCGCTCGACGAGGCGGTAGAAGTCCATGAGCGGACGGGCTCCTTTGCCGGCCGGCAGGAAGTACTCGCGCAGCATGTCCTCCGCCCGGCGGTCGGGGTCGAACATCCATTTCAGCTGCATGTAGTTGTCGGTCTCGCCGTTGAACCCGCAGTGGAAGATGCCGCTCGTAACTTTGCACTCCTTGAAGATGCGGTATTCCTCCTCGGCGACGTGCATGAAGAAGCCGGGGAAACAGTTGTACCCGCCGTTCTGGCAGAATTCCAGCGGGAAGGTGTTGTAGAGCCAGAGACCGAACTCGCAGTCGGGATAGGCCGCGTGCCAGTCGCGCAGCTGCTTGAGCTGGGTCTTGAGACCGCCGTGCATCGGTCCGCGGTTGCATGAGAGACAGAAGTAGACGACCACGTTGGGCTCGAGCCGGATGTCCGTCGGAAGCCCCATGTGCGTCGCGTACGCGAGCGTCGAGATCCTCTTGTCCGGATGCGACTTCCCGATCTCCTTCGCCACTTTGTTGACGAACTTGAACCAGTGGGTCGAGTGGATCTCGCTGCCCGGACGGTTCATCTCGTATTCGGCGGTGCAGCGCGGACACTTGCAGAACGAACCGCTGTCCATCGGCTCGAGCGCGTAAAAGTCGCGGCCCCAGCTCGCGACCGGGTTCTTCGCGCTGCACGGCACGCCCTGGTTGGTGTAGCGGTTGGTGTAGCCGCCGACGTCGAAGTAGGCGCGGACGTCCTCGATGGTCTGGCGGATGAACTCGGGGTTCGAGTAGCACATCTGCGGCGGTTTGCCGTGGTACCCCTGGGCGAACCAGTCGGGATGGTAGGCGATGAAACGCTCGCCCCCTTTGTAGTAGAACCGGTCGTAGCACCAGTAGAACGAGTGGTTACAGGGGCGCCTGTCGCCGCCGGCGCGGTTGCGCAGCAGGAAGAGCGTCTTGCGCGACTTGCGATCGGTGTCATTAAGATAGGCCATGTCTTCGTACGCCTTGCGTTCCAGCCTCTTGCGATGGGTCAGCGTCGGCACATAACCGTCGCCCTGGCCGAACGTGCCGCCGCGGTAGGCCATGAACGGCTTCAGCCGGCGCGTTCCCGTCTTCACCGCCAGCGTCGGACGCCTCGGCAGCACCGTTCCGCAGTCCGGCGCGTCGGCCCACACCGCGCCCAGCTCCTTCTCGAGGAAGTCGTACACCGCGTAGAGAGTCCCCTGCTCGTCGTACATCCCCGGAACGCCCCGGAGGTCGAGCCCCTTCTCCGCGTCATAGACGTAGCGGTAGTCCTTCAGATTGCGGTCTTCCTTGTCGCGGCCCGCGAGCTCGATCCGCCCGGGGGCGACATCGACCGTGAACTCCTGTTTGGCGAAGGCCGCGTTCTTCGCCTTCGTCAGCGACGATTCACCTACGAAAACAAGAGTCTCCGGTTTTGGGGTGATGGTCGCGAGCTGATCGTCGGTCACGATTTCAAAGTTCGCGCCGGTGATGCCGTCGAGATGCCACTTAAGGTCGTCGGCCGCGAATTTCGCCGCGCGTACGCAGTCTTTGGCGATCACGATTTTCGCGAGCGCCTTGCCGTTCTCCGCGAGCTTGGTCTCGCCGGCCGCAGATCCGGCCATAAACGCGACAAGAGCCGCCGCGAGAATTCCTTTGACGTTCATTAGGATGCCTCCTTGACTATGGTTTTATGCGTGAGTTTATTATACAAAACACATTCCGCGTCCGTCAAGCGGGTGATCGTCTTTTGGAATCACCGGGCTTTCGGACTCGCCGGAGGCCGGATTCACTTAAACCGCACGAGCGCCTCAAGGAAGCAGTAATCGCCGCAGTCGAGCGGGGTGTCGACTTCTCCGCCACGCCAGTTTTCGATAAAGCCGGGCTTGTTGCCGACGCGCAGACCGGTTCCGGCGAAAACGCCGGATGTCCGGCACCGGCACGTCCAGCCTTAGCATTCAACTTCAAGCACCTGCGGATGATCCGCCCGGCGAACCGGCCGGACGCCGCCGTCGTCGACGAGGAGCGGCAACCTCGCTGCCGCCCATGCCGCAGCGAATGCGGGCCTGTTCGCGGTGCAGACGGAGAGAATCAGCGAAGCAGCCGCCATGGGGTTCTCCTTATCGTGTTGCCATGCGGGTTGTCGTGCGGGCCAGCCCCCGTCGACAGGGAGAATCGCGCCGTGGATGCGGTACGAGTCATTGCCGGGGTTCCCGTTTTCCCGCGCCGGCGGAGTGGTTGCGGCGGTAGATGACCGCCGCCTGCTGCACGATGTCGGCGCAGCCGCCCTTCACCGCCCAGTATATCGCCGAGAGCTGCGGATCTGTCCAGTCGTCGAAACCGCTCATCTTCTCAACCGCCAGCATTTCGGAAGGCTTCATGCCGAGTTCCTCCCAGGCGCCGCGCGCCCGGACGTCGTCGACGATTTTCTTCCATTCCGCGCGGTACACGGCGGCGGCGGAGTCGAGGTCGGAGCCGATTTTTATCTCGAACATCCAGGCCAGTTCGCGCAGCAGCGTTTTCGATCTCGGGTTCAGGGCGAGACCTTCGTCGCGCAGCAGCCGCAGGCCGGCGTGCACCCAGCGCCAGCGGTCTTCGGCGGCCTGCATCATGATGGAGACGTTGTAAGCGAGGTTCCAGGCGGCGTAACTCCACACTTCCGGCGTGTGCGGCTCGAGGAAGGTCAGCGCGCTCGCGAGCTGCGCAAGTTCGACGAAACGGCCTTCCTCCTGCAGCCGGTCGGCGCGGAACCAGACGATTTCGGCGGCGATGGACCTGACGCCTCCCAGCGCGGCGAAGGCGCCTTCGGCCATCACCGGCGCGGAACCGTTCCGCCCGCGGTGGTTGCGGAGCGCGAACTGGGCTGCGGCCGACAAGGCGAGCAGCGCCGCAGCCGCTGGCAGCATCAGACGAGATTTCATCCGGTCACCCCGAACATGTCTTTGAGGGCGGCGATCTGGGGCTGGTCGCCGATGGCCACAAGTTCGTCGCCGATGCGGAATTCCCAGTCGGGGCCGATGTTGCGAGTCACTTCGCCGCCGCGGTGCACCGCGACGATCGACGCGCCGGTTTTCGCCCTGACGTTGAGCGCGGCGACAGTGGCGCCGACGGCCGGTGAATCGGCGTCGAGGATGAGCCGGTGGATCGCGCCCTCCGGCAGGGAGATGGTCATCGTGCGCCGCAGCCCTTCGCGCCGTTCCTCGGCGGTGAGGGCTTCGTTGAAACGCTGGGTGGCGCGGCGTCCGGCCTTGACGAAAAACTTCCAGCCGACGGCTCCGACGGTGAGAATGAGCACCGCCGACGCGCCGGGGAACCTCAGGTCGGGCTGCAGAATGGATATGTTGATCATCGTCCATTCCAGAAAGAAAAACGACATTGCGGCGACCAGCACGACGAACCGCACCAGCTGCCCGGCGGAGCGGCGCCATTTGGCGCCGCCGTCGCCGGCGAGAAGTTCGGTTATTTCATCGGCGAGCGACCGCGACGACGCCACCACCAGCGGCATTATCGAGACGCAGAAAATGTTGCCGGCGAGAAAGAAAAAGAGCTGATCGTGTTTTTCGAAGAAACCGGAGAAACGCGAATAGTCGAAACGGTGGAGCATGGCGCAGATGACGGAGACCGAAAGCATCAGCACGGCGCAGATGACGAACTTCACCGCGGCCGCCCTGAGCAGCGCGTAGGCCGGGGCGTTGCGGGATGCGCGTATCTTCTCCAGCCAGACCCGGTAGGTCGCGAGCATCCGGTGGAACCTTTCGGGGGTTTTACGCACGGCGAAATCTCCCGCGGCGTCGGAAAACCTGATTATGAACGGGCTTAAAAGCGTCGTGAGCAGCGAGACCCCGACCGCGGTCTGGAACATCGGGTTGGACGGGTCGCCCACGAGTCCGGCGTAGAGGATGGCCACCATGAAGGCGAATTCGCCGATCTGCGCGAGGGAGCAGCCGATCTGCACGGCGGTCTTCACGTCGACCCCTGTCGCAAGGGCGACGATGAAATTGTTCAGGAACTTGCCGGCGACCACGACAACGGAAACGACGACAATCTGCGGCAGGCAGTGCCACAGCGCGGCCGGATCGACCATAAGGCCGATCGAGACGAAGAAAACCGCGGAGAACATCGACTTCAGCGGGTCCACGAGCGCGGCGAGGCGGCCGCTGACGTCGCTCGACGCCCCGACGAGGCCGACGAGAAAAGCGCCCAGGGCGAGCGAGAAGTTGAACTTGTCGGCGAAATACGAAACGAAAAAGCACACCCCCAGCACCGCGAGAAGAAGCGATTCGTCGTCTTTGCGTTTGGCGACCGAAACAAGAAGCCGGGGGATGAGGACGAAACCGAACACGAGCACTGTGAGAAAGAAAACGGCCAGCCAGCCGAGCGATGAGACGAGGGCTCCCGCCGACATGCCGCCGCCCTGTGCAAAGCCCGTCGCCACCGCGATGGCGCCGACGCAGAATATGTCTTCGAGCACCGAAGTCCCGAAAACGTATTTCGAGAACTGGCGGTGCGCCCAGCCCATTTCTTCTATCACCTTGGCGAGCAGGGTCGTGGCCGAGTCGCAGATCGCCACGCCGAGAAAGACCGACTGCACCGGATTCCAGCCGAATAATTTCACGCCCGCGGTGTAGCCGAGCCAAATCATCACCACGGTGTCGACCGCGGCGGAGGGGATGGACACGGACCGTATCCGCTTCATTTCGCCGGCGGAAAACGAAAGGCCCATGCCGAACATGAGAAAAACGACGCCGAGCTGGCCGACCGTCTTCGTGGAGTTTACATCGGCGAGAAACCCGCCCCCCCAGGTGTATTCGCTCATCACCACGCCGGCGAGAATATAGCCCAGCACTTTCGGCCAGCGGAAACGCGCGAAGACGACCGCGACGAGACCCGCGGCGAACATCAGTATCGCAAGATCCTGGAAAAAGGCGCTTTTAACCATATTCAGGAAGCGGGCGGCGGCGGCAGCCGCCCCTCAAGGGCGTCCGCGGCGATCATCCGCGCGTCGGTTTCAAAGTCGCCCTTGATCATCCACTTGAGGTAATTCGGCTCGTTGAGCATGATCTGCTTGAGCGGGGTGCCCCGCTTTTTGCCGAAGTTGACCACCCATTCGCCGTTCTTCCACCGGAATGATCCGTTGCGGTCGGCGTTGAGCGGATCGCGCGGCACGAGGTAACCGTCGAGGGCGTCAACGTCGCGCGGCAGATTGCGGTAGCGTTCTTCCGGCCTGGCGAGCTGGGCCTTAAGCACTTCGAGCGTCGCCGCGGCATCGGCTTCGGCGCCGTGGGCGCCGTCGTGCGGCCGGCGCAGGTAGTACGCGACCGCCGAAGTGAGGTCGCGCGGCTCCATGCGGTGGTAGATCCGCTGCACGTCGATCCGCCGCCGGCCGGCCAGCGCGAAGTTGATTCCGCATCGCGCGAACTCCTCCTCCAGGCACGGTATGTCGAAACGGTCGGCGTTGAAACCCGAAAGATCGCAGCCGTCGAAGAACGCCGCGATATCCCCGGCCGCGTCGGCGAACGTCGGGCAGTTCTTCACGTCGTCGTCGGAGATGCCGTGAATCGCCGTCGTCTCTTCCGGAATGTGGACGGTGGGGTTGAGCAGCCAGCATCTGCGCGTCTCGGCGCCGCCGGGGCAAACCTTGATGGCGGCGAGTTCGATGATGCGGTCCCTGCGCGGGTACACGCCGGTCGACTCGATGTCGAAGACGACGAGCGGCCTTTTAAGTTCTAACGGAAAGCTCATACCGCCATTATATCAAAAACCGCGGCGTCGTGCGGCACGGCCCGGGCTTCTTCATCGTTCGCCGCGGAGTGCCGGGTCGAGCCGGTCGCGAAGCCGGTCGGCGAGCTGGTTGAAAGCGAGCACCAGCGCGAAAATCGCCGCGGTCGTGAAGGTCATCTCCCACCACACCCCCTGCCACAGCCGGATGCGGGCGTTGTTGATCATCACGCCCCAGCTCGGCTCGCCCTGCACGCCGATGCCGAGAAAGGAGATGAACACTTCGGTCGACACCGCGGAAGGGAACCTGATGGAGAACTGAATCAGCATGATGTGGGCGACGTTGGGCAGAACGTGCCTGAACATGATGCGCGCGTGCGAATAGCCGAGAACGCGCGCCGCCTGGACGTACGCGCGGAAACGGTGTTTCATCACCTCCGCGCGGATCGTGCGGCACGTCCCCACCCAGGTGGTGAAACCGATGCCGAGGTAGATGCCGAGCAGCCCCCGGCCTACGACAAGCGAAATGGCGAGCACGAAGAGAAGCCCCGGCATCGATGCGACGGTCGCACACAGCCAGACGACCGCCGAATCGACCCTTCCGCCGAAATAGCCGCCCAGCAGACCGAGCAGCACGCCGAACGGAATGGCGATGAGCGAGGTTATTATGCCGACGTGAAAGGCTATGCGCGCCCCCTGCACCAGTCTGAGGGCCACGTCGCGCCCGAGATTGTCGGTGCCCATCCAGTGCGCGGCGGAAGGCGCCTCGTAGCGGTGGGCCGTGTCGACGACGTTGTAGGCGGGGGTGACGTCGCGGTGACGCGCCACGCGGTACTGCACTTCGCCGAACAGCGCGGCCGCGGCGTAGACCGCCAGCGTCAACAGGCACAGCCCGGTCGAAAACCTCACGCCGCCTTCACGTGTACCGGAGAACTTCATCGACCGTGGTGTAGCCGTCGAGAATCGACCGTATGCCGTCCTCCCGCATGGTGCGCATGCCGAGCTCGCGCGCCTTTTCGCGGATGATCAGCGTCGGGGCGCGGTTGTTGACCAGTTCGCGGAGCGGATTGGACATTCTGAGATATTCGAAGACGCCCTTGCGCCCTTTGTAACCGGTGCCGTTGCAGTTCTTGCAGCCGCGGCCGTAGTAGAAAGGGCGGCCGCCGATCTGATCCCGCGTCATTTCAATGCGCTCGAGCGTGTCGTCGTCGGGTTCGTAGCCCACCTTGCATTCCCGGCAGCAGGTGCGCACGAGACGCTGGCCGAGCACGCCTTCGAGAGTGGAGGCGAGCAGGTACGGCGCGACGTTCATGTCGATCAGGCGCATCACCGCGCCGGCGGCGTCGTTGGTGTGCAGCGTCGAAAAAACAAGGTGGCCGGTGAGCGCCGCCTGCACCGCGATTTCCGCCGTCTCCAGATCGCGGATCTCCCCTATCATCATCACGTCCGGATCCTGCCGCAGAAAGGCGCGCAGCACCCGGGCGAACGTGTTGCCGGCGTGGGAGTCGATCGGCACCTGCACGATGCCGTCGACGTTGTATTCGACCGGCTCCTCGGCCGTCAGCAGCTTGGTGTCGATCTGGTTGATGCGGCGCAGCACCGAATACAGCGTGGTGGTCTTGCCGGATCCCGTCGGACCGGTGACGATGAATATGCCGTTGGGCTTCTCCACGTCCATCGTGATCTGTTCGTAGACGTCTTCGGGCATGCCGACGTTCTCCAGGTCGAGCGACGTGGTGGTCTGGTCGAGAATACGCATCACGACGGACTCGCCGTGGGCCGTCGGCAGGCACGACACGCGCAGATCGACCGGCCGCCCCGCCACCGTGAGCGCGATGCGCCCGTCCTGGGGAATGCGCCGCTCGGCGATGTTGAGGTTCGACATGATCTTGACGCGGGAGATGATCGCCGGCGCCATCTTCACGTCCGGCGCCTTCATCTCGTAAAGCGCGCCGTCCACCCTGTACCTTATCTTGAAATCGTTTTCGAACGGCTCGATGTGGATGTCGGAGGCGTGGTCGACCACCCCCTGGTAGAGAACGAGGTTTACGAACCTGATTATCGCCGACGAATTCGCCGCGCTCTCCATCGAGGCGATGTCGTTGGCGTTCATCTCCGCCGCAAGCGCCTCGTCGTCGGTCATGCCTTCGCCGAGCGACTTGATCATGTCCGCCACCGACTCGTTAGAGTCGCCGTAGTACTGCGCGATGCGGTCCATCACGTCCTTCTCGCGCGCGAACACGAACCGCACTTCCTTCGAAAGCGTGAACAGCATCTCGTCCGAAATGCGCGGATCCACGAGATCGAAGGTGGCGAGTGTGACCGACGTGTCGTCGGCCGCGATCGGGAAGACGTTGTACATCCGCGCGGTCGACGCCGGTATCGCCTCGGTGACCTCCGCGTCGATCGTCATGCCGCCGAGATCCACCGCTTCGGTGTCCTGGTAGGCGGCCATCGCCGCGAGAAGCGAGTCTTCGTCGAGGACGCCCTGGTCGATCACCGTGCGGCGCACTGTCTTGGACTCGGTCTTGGCGAGGTCGGCGAGGTCGGCGGCGCCGGCCTCGTCGACATACCCGTTCTGAACCAGGATCTGAAGTATCTGATCCATTACGAACCGTATCCCTCCTCCTTGAGTTTCGAGACCACGCTGTCGGGATCCTGCGACTTGGTGATGAGCTCCTCGTAGGAGATGAGACCCTGCTTGTAAAGGTTTGTGAGATAGGAGTCGAGCGTGAACATGCCGTACTTCGCGCCCGTCTGGAGGTCGCTCTTGATCATGTTCGTCTTGTTGTCGCGGATGCGGCTGCGGATGGAGTCGGTCGAGGTCATCACCTCGAAGGCGGCGACGCGGCCGTGAACCTGTCCGTCGGCGCCGAGTTTCGGCAGGAGTATCTGCGAAATGACCGCCTGCAGCCCGGCCGCGAGCTGCGTGCGGATCTGCGCCTGCTGGTTCATCGGAAACGCGTCGACTATACGGTCGATCGTCTCCGCCGAACCGGTGGTGTGAAGTGTTCCGAAAACGAGGTGCCCGGTTTCGGCGGCGGTGATCGCCGCGGCTATCGTCTCGAGGTCGCGCATTTCGCCGACGAGTATGACGTCGGGGTCCTGTCGGAGGGCGCGGCGTATCGCCTCGGCGAAGCTCGGCACGTCGTCGCCGACTTCGCGCTGGGTGACGATCGAGCGCTTCGACTCGTGGTAGAATTCGATCGGGTCTTCGATGGTGATTATGTGCACGCTGCGCTCCTGGTTGATCACGTCGATCATCGAGGCGAGCGTCGTGGATTTGCCCGAACCGGTCGGCCCGGTGACGAGTATGAGTCCGCGTGGCTTGAAGAGCAGCTCCCTTATCGACTGCGGTATGCCGATCTGTTCGAGCGTCAGCAGCGTGTTCGGTATCTGCCGGAGAACCGCGCCGTATCGCTTGCGCTCTTTGAACACCGACACGCGGAAGCGCGTCCCGTCCGGGTGGGCGAGCGCGAAATCCGCGCCGCCGTTGCGTTCCACATCGGCCATCTGTTCGTCGGTGGCGAGTTCCTTGACGAGGCTGTAGCTCTCGTCGGTCGACATCGTCTCTTCGGCGAGCGGCAGCAGTTCGCCGTGCACGCGCAGGAGCGGCGGCATCAGCGCGCGGATGTGGAGGTCGCTGCCCCCTTCGTCGATCGTCGCCTGCAGTAGTTCGTCTTTGTGGAATTGCATCAGTCAGCGTCCCCCATTGTAACTCTCAGAACTTCGGCGAGCGAGGTCATCCCGCTCGCCACTTTCAACATGCCGTCTTCGCGCAGCGTGCGCATGCCCATTTCGCGGGCGCGCTGCCTCAGCAGCGTCGCCGGCGCATGGTCAAAGATCAAGCGCTGGATCGTGTCGTCGACCTTGAAGATTTCGAATATGCCCTTGCGCCCCTTGTAGCCGGAACGGCCGCAGCGGTCGCATCCCGCACCGTGGTACATCAGCTCCGGCACCGTGGCGGAAGTCCCCTGCGCGAGACCGGTGAGCATCTTCAGCTCGCGTTCGGTCGGCTGGTAGCTCTCCTTGCAGTTCTCGCAGATCGACCGCACCAGCCGCTGGGCCATCGCGGCGCGCAGCGCCGACGCCACCAGGAAAGGCTTCACCCCGATGTCCAGCAGCCGCGTAACCGCCGACGGCGCGTCGTTGGTGTGCAGTGTCGAGAACACGAGGTGCCCCGTGAGCGCCGCCTCCATCGCGATGTCGGCCGTCTCGGCGTCGCGGATCTCCCCTATCATCACGATGTTCGGCGCCTGCCGCAGAATCGACCGCAGCGCCGACGAAAAATCAAGCCCGACGTCCTTGTTCACCTGCACCTGGTTGATGCCGCTCATCTGGTATTCGACCGGGTCTTCCACCGTGATCAGCTTCTTGTCGGGGGTGTTGATCTGGCCGAGGCACGCGTAAAGCGTGGTGGTCTTGCCGGACCCCGTCGGGCCGGTGACCAGCACAACCCCGTCCGGCAGCTTGATGAGCTTCTCGAAAGTGGTCTGGTCGTCGGACAGAAACCCGAGCTGCGGCAGGCCGAGCGAGAGGTTAGTCTTGTCGAGAATTCGCATCACGATGGATTCGCCGTGGTTGGTCGGCACCGAAGAAACGCGCAGATCCAGGTCCTTGCCGCCGACGTTGATCTGGATTCGCCCGTCCTGCGGCACGCGCTTCTCCGAAATCTTCATCTTCGACATGATCTTGAACCGCGAGATGATCGCGCCCTGCAGACGCTTGGGCGGCGAATCCATCTTCCGCAGCGCGCCGTCGATGCGGTATCTGACGCGGAACTCCTTCTCCATCGGCTCGATGTGGATGTCCGACGCCTTCATCTTGATGGCGTTCGTGATGATGAGCGTGGCGAGTTTGATCACCGGCGCGTCGTCGCCGGTCACGTCCTCGGCGCCGGTTTCGTCTCGAGTCGTCACTTCGGCGTCGAGCCCGGTCGGGTAGAGCTTCGCCATCGCCGCGCGCACTTCCCCCAGCGGCGAAAGCACCGCCTGCACGTCCCGGTCCGGCAGCACGTAGCGCAGCGAATCAACCGCGTCGTACCCCATCGGGTCGAGCAGCGCCACCGTCACCGAATCGTCGCCGGCCACGACCGGCACCACACCGTATTTCCTCGCGATGTCCGCCGGCACCGCCTTGGTCACCGCCTCGTCAATGGCGTCGGCGTTGATGTGGCAGTATTTGAGGCCGAACTGGTCCGCTATCGTGCCGAGAACCGAATCCTCGTCGATCGCCCCCCCCGCGACCAGCGCGTCAAGCGTGGTCTCGTCGGCCGCCTTCATCGAATCCGCCGCCGCCGCCACCTGTTCGGGTGAGAGGTAGCCGCGTTCGATAAGCAGCCGTATCACGTATTCGTCGTTACTTGTCATTTCAAACCGTTCCCTGATATTATACCCGAAATCGCGCCGTCAGGCAACCGTCCCCCGGCTCCTCGCTTTCAGGAAAATCCGGAGCGGCGCCCCCTCCAGGCCGAATCTGGCGCGGATGTTCTTCTCGATGAACGAAAGGTACGCGGGGGTGACGAGTTTGGGATCGTTCACGAAAAGCCTGATCGTCTGCGGGTTGGTCGACACCTGCAGCCCGTAGTATATCTTAAGCCGCCTGCCCTTCACCATCGGCGCGAGCGTCTTCTTCGAGGCAGTCGTCAGCACCCGGTTGAGCATGCCGGTCGGCAGCCGCTCCGAGGCGCTGGCCGCCGCCCGGTCGATCGCCTCCACCGTCCGCCGCACGTTGTAACCCGTCCTGCTCGAACAGAACACCACCGGCGCGAAATTGAGAAACGGCATCATCAGCCGCAGCGCCGGCAGCGCCTTCGTCTCCGTTATCCCATCCTCCTGGGCGACATCCCACTTGTGGCACAGCACCACGCAGGCGCGGTTGGCTTCCAGCACCTTGCCCGCTATGCGTTTGTCCTGCATCGTGGGACCCGTCTTCGCGTCAAGCACCAGCACCACCACGTCCGCCTCGCCGATAGCCCGCTCCGACCGGAAAAGCGCGAAATTGTCCACCGACGTCTTCGACATGCGCGTGTGCGGTTTCATCCCCGCCGTGTCCACGAGAGTGTAGTGGCGCGCCTCCGCCCCGGATCCGATCGCGAACGGCACCTCCACCGCGTCGCGCGTGGTACCGGCGATGCCGCTCACGATCACCCGAGGCGCGTTCAACAGGCGGTTTATGTACGACGACTTGCCCACGTTCGGCCGCCCCACCACCGCCACGCGCAGCGGATGCGCCGCGGTTTCGTTCTCAACGGCCGGCGGCAGCCTCCCGACGAACTCGCGCGTCAGGTCGTCCATGCCGCGCCCGTGTTCGGCGCTTACCGCGAAAACCGGCAGCCCGAAACTCTCGAACTCGACGGCCCGCCAGTCGTCGCCGGGGGTGTCGCACTTGTTCGCGGCGATGATGCACGGCACACCGGATTCGCGGACTCTCTTGATGACCTCAGAGTCCAGCGGAGTAACCCCTTCGCGGCTGTCCACCACGATCACGCACACCGCCGAATCTTCGACGGCAAGCTCCGCCTGCCGCCTGGTTTCAGTGTCGAGCGGATCGCCGGTGACGCCCCGGTCGAAGGCGATGCCCCCGGTGTCGACAAGCATGAACCGCCGGCCGAGCTGTTCCACCTCGCGGGTCACCCGGTCGCGGGTGACCCCCGGCTGATCGAACACGATCGCCAGGCGCCTGCCCGCGATGCGGTTGAAAAGCGCGCTCTTGCCGGTGTTGGGCCGGCCGACTAACGACACCACGTTCATCCGGTCTGCCACCGGCCGGCGGAACGCCTTACCTGGCTTCCGTCGCCTTGATCTTGTCCCAGGCCTTGTTGTAAACTTCCATCACCTCAGGCTTGTCGTCCATCCCCTTCAGCAGCTGGCCCTTGGCAAGCTGCTCGGGCTTGAGGGTGATGAGTGCGCGGTAGTCGGGGTCGAGCTTGTCGATGCCGGGCTTGACCGGGTTCGGCCCGCAGATGTACTCCATGTTCACCTTGGCGACGTCGCCGTCGTAGATGTAGTTGATGAAGGCGTACGCGAGGTCCTTGCGCGGCGCGGCCTTGGCGACAACCATCTCGTCGAAGGCGATGGAGAAGCCCTCTTTGGGCAGCGCGAAGCCGATGTCGTCGCGCGCGGGTTCGCCGTTCTCCTCGTCGCCGCTGATGACCTGCGCGGCGTCGGTGGAGTAGCCCTGGCCGAGCCAAGTGGCGCCGGCGGGCACCTCGGTCTTGTAGCTCTCGCCGTCGAACTTGCGCACGTTCGCGCGCCAGGCGAGCACCTGCTTCACCGCGGCGTCGATCTCCTTCGGATCGGTGGAGTTGACGGAGTAGCCGAGGTACATGAGCCCGCCGCCGATCACCTCGCGGAGATCGTCGAGGAGCGAGACGCGGCCCTTGAGCGCGGCGTTGCCGAGCACCGCCCAAGTCGCGGGGTCGGCGCCGGCGGGCATCTTGTCCTTGCGGTAGACGAAGCCGGTGTAGGTGACGGCGTACGGCGCGGTGTAGGTGAAGGCGGGGTCGAGAACCTGTGTCTTGAAGGACGGGTCAAAGTTCTTCTTGACGTTGGGGATCTTCGCGTGGTCGAGCTTGTCGATCATGCCCTCCTTGATCATGACGCTGACCTGGTAGGAGCTCGGGGTGATGAGGTCGTAGCCGGAGCCGCCGGCCTTGAGCTTGGCGTACATGGCCTCGTTGGAGTCGAAGGTGTCGACGACGACCTTGCACTTGAGCGCCTTCTCGAAACTGGCGAGCACGTCGGGGGCGATGTAGTCGCACCAGGTATAGATGTGGAGCGTGCCGCCGTCACCGCCGTCGGGCGGCTGGTACCCGCTGGCCTCCGCAGCGGCGAGCGCCTGCGCACTGAGGTCGGTTCCCGCAGCCTCGCTCTTGGTTCCGCTGTCGGAACATCCGCCGATGAACGCGGCCGACGCAAGCGCGGCCGCTACGTGTCTCATTTTGAACGACATTTTCATTTTCCTTTTTTAGTTGCTTCCCGCCGCAATTTGACGGTGCGAGAATTATAGCAAATTATCCCCGCCTCTTGGGGAACGAAATTAATTTTCCCCCGCCGCGCGCGGCCGCCTCGGATCACTTCTTCTTCCACACCGCGTACAGCGTGACGGTTCCGTCCGCCTTGTCGGTGAGGCTCTTCACGCCCGCCTTGTTCTTGTACGCGACCGAACCGCTCTTCGTCTTCGCCCAGCCGAGGAACTTGTAGCCGGATCTCTTGAAGGCGCAGGCGGGAAGCGTCACTTTCTTGCCGTAGGATGCGACAATCGCCTCCATGCCGCCCTTGCCGCCGTTCTTAGAGAATTTTATGGTGTACTCGTTTCTCTTCCACTGCGCGTAACACGTGACTTTTCCATCCACTTCGTCCGTCTTGTAGATTTTCTCGCCATCCTCGGCGAACCAGCCTTTCAGCGTGTAGCCTTTCCGCGTGGCCTTCGGCAGGGTGCCGATCTGCCCGCCGCGGAGAACGTTCCGGCTTTTAGTGCCCGGCGTTCCGCCGTTCCCGTCGAAGGTGACCTTCCTGAACACCTTCTTCGATCCCTTCCTGAGCAGTGAAACCACTTCGGACGACTGCAGCAGCCCGGTTTCCCTTACCGCATAGTCTTCAGGATCGTACGGGTTGATCACGCAGGTCAGCGGCAACGTGAACCCTCCCAGTCCATCTGCGTAAGGACGGAGCTCATCCCGCTGTTCGTCGCAATTGCAGAACCAGAGTATGTACTTGCCGAGGGCTGCGCGGGCCTGCGAACTCTCGCAGGAGCGGTCTCGGGTGGTCGTCGTGTTGTAGCACGACTCCCGTCCGCTCAGCATGAAAATCGGCTTGCCGGCTTTCAAGGCCTTTCTGACGGCCGTGTCGTAGCTCTTGTACCACTTCAGCGAACCCGCCTGCGCCGCGCAGGCGAGCGCAACCGCCGCAAAAGCGAATGCTGTTTTACCAACATGTTTCATAGTTCATTCCTGTTTAGTCGCTTTAAGTCGGATTTTATCATTCGGATGCCGCCCTTTGCAATAGACTACACGCATTTGTTTTTGGCAAAATGGGCAAAATACGCCGGCCGTCAGACCGACTTCACCTTGTGCACACGGACTTTGCCGTTGCCCGCTGAAATCATGCGAACAGCGTCAACAGCCCGGCGCAGATGCAATACGGTCCGAACAGCCAGAACCAGCGCCCCTTGAGCGATTTCAGCAACACCTTCAGCGAGAAATATCCAACCGCCGCCGACAGGGCGCACCCGTAAATCGTAAGCCCCCACCCGACTTCGGAGGAAGCCGCCGGGGCGGCGTCGAGACTTTTGACGAGCTCGAGCAGCGCGGCGCCGGCGATCGGGGGCGCCGACATGAGAAACGAGAATTCCGCGCTCTTCTCGGCATCCACGCCCGACGCGCGCGCCGCCGCCAGCGTCATGCCCGAACGCGACACGCCGGGCAGAATCGCCACCGCCTGGGCGAGACCCATCAGCAGCGCCCGCGGAAACGACACCCCCTTCCCGCCCTTCGGCAGCAACCGCGTGAGCGTAAGCACCACCCCGGTGAAAATCAACGCCCCCCCGACCATTTCCGTGGATGTGAAAGCGGCTTCCAGATCGTCTTTGAACAGCACTCCGACGATTCCCGCAGGCACGGCGCTCAAAAGCACTTTAAGCATATACGACCACTCAAGACCGACGATGATGCGCCTGATCACCGCGAAGTAGAACGCGAAAATCGAAACCAGCGTTCCGACATGGAGAAATATGTCAAGCCTGATGCCGAGTTCCTGCATGCCCAGAAAGCGCTTGCCGAGAACAAGGTGGCCGGAACTGGAAATCGGAAGAAACTCCGCAATCCCCTGCAGAACGCCGAGCAGCGTGACATCTATCATCGTCAGTACTCCAATTGACTGCCACCTATCGTCTCTCGCAGAATCGAATCGCCGGGGATGGCTTCCGGCGAAATGGGGTCGACCGCGTTCAAAAGACGTATCATGTTCATGACCTGCCTGTCTTCACCGAGTTCCAGACGGCACCGTTCAAGAAGCCCGCCGACATAGAACTTCAACGCCGCAAGTTCATATGTAAGGTATGAATTGAACGCCGCGTCGGCGCCGGCGCGGAAGGGATCGATCCACTTCGCCTCGCCGGCGCGCACCTTGGGCCAGAGCCGCACGGTCTCGATCGGACTGCGTTTGCGGAACTGGTGGTCTCGTACCATGCGGCGCAGAAAACGGGCGTCGGAAGGCGACGGCGTGATGCCGCCGAACACGTCCAGATTGGGGCGGGGTTCGATGAAGACGCGGAACTTCACGGCGTCGTCGATTCCTTCGGTCAGCCGCGGATTCAGCGCGTGGATGCCTTCCAGCACTATCATCCCCCCTTCGGGCACTGAAATCAACTCGTCGGTGAAGACCGGCCGGTGATTCACGAAATCGAAGCGCCGGCGTTTGACCGGTTCGCAGCGCATCAACGCGTTCATGTCATCCGCCAGCTGCCGGATGTCCACGCATTCCACGTGTTCATAGTCGAGTTCGCCGTTTTCGTCGCGGGGGGTCAAGTCATCGCCGACGAAGTAATCGTCGGTCGAGATGTTGATCGCCGCGGGGCGGTCGTTCACCAGCAGCTGGGTGCAGAGCCGTTTGGCGGTGGTGGTTTTGCCCGCGGCGGAAGCCCCGGTGACGAGCACCAGCCTTGCGCCGCGGCGATCGCATATTTCATCGGCGATGCGCGAGAGATATTTGACCTGCTTCGCCTCCGCCACGCGGATCACCTCGTTGACGGCGCCGGCGGCGATGTACATGTTGAGTTCTTCGCTGGTCATCATTTCACGTTCGATCCCGACCAGCCGAGTTTGCGCGCGAGCACTTCATATGGGTCGTAGCCTTCGAGCTCCACGAGTTTGGCCGTCGCCGCCGCCTTGGCGATCTCCACCGAAGCGCCGTCCTCCAAAGTGAGCACGTCGGCGCCGTCGGCGTACACCTCGGTCTTCGCGGAGCCTCCTTCGCCGCGGGAGCGGGCGGTTACGGTGAACCGCACCGTGTCTTTAACGACGAGCGGCCGCACGGCGAGCGCGTGGGGATTCATCGGCGTTACCACGATGCTGCCGGAGTCTGGCATGAGAACCGGCCCCCCGGCGGCGAGAGAGTAGGCGGTCGAACCCGTCGGCGTGGCGAAGATGAGCCCGTCGGCCATGTAGTGGGTGACGAGCTTGCCGTCGGCTTTCAAATCAAGAAGTCTGGAGCGCCCGCTCATCTCTTTGGTCACCACGATGTCGTTGAGCGCGGCGAAACGCCCGTTCAGCTCGATCATGCACCGCTCGGAAATGCGGTACCGGCCGGACGCCAGTTTTTGCAGCGCGAGGTCGAAATCCTTTTCCCCCACGCTGGAGAGGTAGCCGAGCCCGCCGAGGTTGAGCCCGAGAACCGGCGTGCCAGGAAACTCATGCACCGCGCGCAGGATGGTGCCGTCACCGCCGAGCGCCACCACCGCGTCGGAAGGGCCTTCCCCGACCACTTCAAAGCCGAGCGCGGGCGCCGCCGCCGCGAGACGCTCGCGCACCGGGACACCGCCCGGCTTGTCGCCGTTCACGTAAAATCGAAGCTTCATTGCAGATATTATACCATATTATCCGCCATCGCACCGCGGTTCCAGGTTGTTTTCGCATCCAGGCGTCGGCGGTTCGAGCAGCACGCAGTCGCCGCAGTCCGGATGAAACCGCAGACAGCAGTCGCGATAAATCTGCAGCAGCCCCTGGATGAGCAGGCCGTTGGTCGAATAAAACGCCGCCGGGTTGTGATCCCGCCCGAACATGCGGAACGCCGTGAGACGCACCGGCTCTGAGACGTCTTCGGGCGGCAGCCATGCCGGCGGCTCCCCCAGCCGGTTCTCGGCGAGCGCGAACGGCGCGATCACGTTCGCCAGCACAGCCGAGGCTCGTCCCCTGCCCAGATACCGCCCGCCGCACATGGCCGCGACCATCGCCCGGCAGCCCATGACCGAAAAGTCGTCGGTCTCCGTGAATTTCATGATCGGCGTCGCGGTGAAGATGCCGGCGGCGCAGGCGAGCCGGCGTTCCGGAGTGTTGCCGGGTCTGATTCCGCGACGGTCCCATTCTTCGAAGCCGCCGGCGACCAGCATCGCCGTCTTCGCCGCCTCGCCGTCTTCGGGCAGGACGGCGATCGGCAACCGCTCGGCGACGCGGCGGAACTGCGCCTGGTTGCGCTTGTAACCGAGAGCCGTCATCACCTCCTCGTAGAACACCTGCCGCCGGTCTGCCGACGGAGCGTCCAGCCGGCCCGACATCCGCCGCGCCTTCGCCCTGAGCCGGTGCCGCCCGGCCTCGGCGAGCACCCGGCGCGCAACGTCTGGATCGGAGCCGATTTTCGATTCGCAGGGGCGGGCGCCGGCGGGAAGCCTCGCATACGGGTATGCGGCGAGATCGATCTGCTCGGGCGAAAACGACGTGTCGGCCATCACGAAACGCCCGATCCAGATCGTCACCGCCCCCGGCGGCAGCGACGCCGGGTCGGGGCCGCAATTCCACGTGACGTGGGCGACCACGTTGCGGTAGCACGCGTCACGGCCGTGTCCGTGCAAATCCCAGTCCGCCGGACAGAGATGCACTTCGACGTCGCCGGCGACCCGGCGGTGTTCCCGCCCGATTTCCAGAACCGCGTTGCGGAAGTCCGGCCCCGGACCGAAGTTCCATTCGCCGGGGCTTATGACCGTCACCTCGCTGCCGCGTCTGGTGTAAAGCCTCCTCGGTCTCAGCGCCTCGTCGTACCAGATCGCCTGGACGTGCCTCTCGGTAATTTTTTTCATGCCACGCTTTTCACTTTTTCGACGATGCTTTCGGCGATTTCCGGGTTCGCTTTGAGAAATTCCGCCGCCGCCTGCGCCCCCTGCGCGAGCTGCACCTCACCGTAGGCGAGCCAGCTGCCGCGCTTTTCGACGACGCCGCGCGAGATCGCCGCGTCCAGAATCGACCCCTCGCGCGATATCCCGCACGAGTAGAGTATGTCGAATTCCGCGGTGGCGAACGGCGCGGCGACTTTGTTCTTCACGACCTTCACCCGCGTGCGGTTGCCGACGACGGCGCCCTCCTTGTTCTTTATGGCCCCGATGCGCTGCACCTGCAGTCGGCAGGTGGCGTAGAATTTGAGGGCCTTCCCCCCGGGGGTGGTCTCGGGATTGCCGAACATCACCCCGATTTTTTCGCGGACCTGATTGGTGAAAATGCACAGCGTGTTCGTCCGCGAAAGCGAAGAGGCGAGTTTTCTCATCGCCTGGGACATAAGCCGCGCCTGCAACCCGACATGGGCGTCGCCGATGTCACCGTCGATCTCGGCCCGGGGGGTGAGAGCGGCGACGGAATCCACCACCACGACGTCGACCGCGCCTGATTTAACGAGCTGTTCGCAGATGACGAGCGCCTCTTCGCCGCTGTTCGGCTGGGAGACCAGCAGCTCGTCGAGATTGACGCCGATTTTCCTGGCATAGCCGGGGTCGAGGGCGTGTTCGGCGTCGATGAACGCCGCGGTTCCCCCGGCGCGCTGGGCGTTGGCGACCGCGTGCAGCGCAAGCGTCGTTTTGCCGGAAGACTCGTGGCCGTAGCATTCGACGATTCTGCCGCGGGGCAGCCCGCCCACGCCGAGCGCCATGTCCAGCGGCAGGCAGCCGGTGGAGATGACGTCGATTGATTTGTCGGGGGAATCTCCGAGACGCAGGATGGACATCTCTCCGAATTCCTTCTTGATCGTTTTCATGGCCGTT
The DNA here is from genome assembly GCA_017652705.1 of Kiritimatiellia bacterium. Lineage (GTDB taxonomy): Bacteria > Verrucomicrobiota > Kiritimatiellia > RFP12 > UBA1067 > UBA1067. Next base: position 46,911 of record JAGCAM010000080.1, read on the forward strand.
TCAAGGGCGGCCGATATTTTATTCATTTTCAACCTTTCCGCCGGGCATGCAGCGCCGGCCGTCAGTTCCATTTTACAAACCGGCCGGGGGCAGCGAACAGTCCGACCCCGGCGACATGATCGACGATCGGCTTCCCGCAGCCGGGAACGCCGTATATTTCGATGACGTCGAAGCGACACGCCCCGCGCCATCTGTTGACCCGCCGCCAGGCGTTGCACGCCCTGCGGAGATTGCACCGCTTGCGCCGGTCGACGCTGCGCAGCCGCCTCGCGTAAGGCGAAAGCCGCGCATGCTGCTTCACCTCCACGAAGACCATCGTGTCGCTCCGGCCTTCCCAGGCGACGATGTCGATTTCGAGCCTGCCGTCGCGCTTCACCGGATGGGCGTTGCGGTCGATGATCTCGAACCCGCCGCGGCGGAGATACTCCACCGCGACGGATTCGCCCCATTCGCCGTTGGCGACGCCGACGTTGAGCCCCTCACGCCGCGGAGGCATCGCGGAACCCTTTCGTCTGAGCCTCGTAGGCGGAGGTGTCGTGCGGAACCAGCATCGGAATGCCGAAACTCACCACGCTCATCGACCCCGAAATCGCCTCGCAGAGGCCGACCGCCTCGGCGGGGTTGATCAGTATGCGCGAGCGCACGTCTTCGCCGCCCCCGGCCGGCGAACGGTACAGCTCCAGCGAGTACCCGGGCAGCGGTTCGAGCACATGCCGCAGCTGGATGCTCGTCGCACCGCGCGGCGAACGGTGGTAAAGACCGTGGTCGCCGTCGATCGATTCGCACTCTCCCCGCAAAACCTGCAGGATCTTGCAAAGATCGGCGAACCCGAGTTTCACGCATATCGCGTTCTCCCAGTCAAACCGGGGAAACGTCGGGTTGGGGCCACGGCGGTCGCCGACCGTCATCTGGTTCGCCGCGCTCAGCATGATGCTCCCCTCCGTTGAATCGTGCGCCGGATGGAGCGCCATCTTGATCGCGCATCCGGTGCCTTTTGCGGTGGGGTGGTAGAACGCCAGCCTGGGCCGGTACTGGCCAGGCTGCGCGGGGGTTTTCGTCTCGTTGTTCATCTTTTTTTCCTTTCTTTTTGTGTTTGCCGGTAAATCTACATCCAGAACGAATTGTCTTCTTCGTCCAGCCTGCGGAAGGTCAAAGCCTCCATCAGATCCTCGTCGGCGACCGCTTCGCCGCCCCTCAGATCGGCGAGCGTCCTCGCCACCCTGAGCACTTTGTCGTACGCCCGGGCGGACAGATTGAGCCGTTCGATGATGCGCACCAGACGTTCCCTCCCGGCTGCGGAGAAAAGGCAAGCTTTGGCCAGATCGCGGCTGCGCACGTCGGCGTTGGTGTGCACCCCCGGCATGCCGCGGTATCGCTCGGCCTGGATCGCCCTCGCCTTCATGATGCGGCCGCGGATCGCCGCGCTCGGCTCGCCCTCCTCCATGACGGGCAGTTTTTTAACCTCCACCGGCGGCACTTCGATCTGGATGTCGATGCGGTCCAGCAGCGGGCCCGACACCCTGCTCTGGTATTTCATGACCGTGTTCTGGGAACATCTGCACGGGTGTGTCCGGTCGTTGTAGTATCCGCACGGGCAGGGGTTCATCGCCGCCACGAGCATGAACTTCGACGGATAGTCGCACACCGCGGCAGCCCGGGACACGCCGACGTGACCGTCCTCCAGCGGCTGGCGCAGCACTTCGAGCGCGTGCCTCGGGAACTCCGCGAACTCGTCGAGAAAGAGAACGCCGCGGTGCGCGAGAGAAACCTCCCCCGGCATCGGATGCGCCCCGCCGCCGAGCAGACCGATCGAACTCACCGTGTGGTGCGGCGCGCGGAACGGACGGCGGGTGACGAACCGTCCGTCCGATTTGGCCTCCCCCGCGACCGAATGAATGCGCGAAACCTCCAGCGCCTCTTCGACTGTGAGCGGCGGCAGTATCGATGGTATTCTGCGCGCGAGCATCGTCTTGCCCGAACCCGGCGAACCTATCATTAGGATGTTGTGGCCGCCGGCCACCGCCACCTCGATCGCCCGTTTCGCGTCCGCCTGCCCTTTCACGTCCGCGAAATCGTCGTACGAAAGCTCGTCGCGGCCGACGAGATCGCCGAGATCGGTGTAATGCGCCCTGATCGTCCGTTCGCCGTTAAGATACTGAACTGCCTCCTGCAGCACGTTCACCGGTATGACGTCTATGCCGGGAACGACGCTCGCCTCCTCCGCGTCGGCGGCGGGCACGATCACCGCGCGGCGCCCGATGCGTTTCATCTCGAGCACTATCGGCAGTATCCCGCGCACGTGGCGCACCTCGCCGGACAGCGCCAGCTCCCCCGCCAAAGCGTACTCTTCGAGATGCGCGTTTTTGATGGCCCCCGCCGCTTTAAGCAGTGACACCGCGATCGGCAGGTCGTATATCGGGCCTTCCTTCCTGACGTCCGCCGGCGCGAGATTCACCGTCACGTCGTATTCCTTCTTCAGCGCAAGGCCCTGGTTTTTCAACGCCTTTGGTATGCGGTCCTTAGCCTCCTTGACCGCGGTGTCGGGCAGCCCCACGATCGCGAACTGCGACGTGCCGATCTGCGAGTGGACCTCGATCTCCACCGTCCTGGCGTCGACCCCGCTGATCGCGCCGGAATAACATTTTGCCAACATTGCGTCCGTGCCTTTCCGTCCCTTAGGGGAACACGGACATTATGGCATAAAAAGAAAAAAGATGTCTTAAGCGAATCTTAAGCGAATCTTAAGAAAACCTTAAGACTCATTTCACAATTTTGTATCCCGAAAGCCTGTCGTTGACTATGCAGCCAGCGGCGACGCCGAGCTTGCGGCGCAAGTTGTGCACATGCACGTAAACCATCCCCTCTTCGCAGTCGCAGTCCCTCCCGCGCAGACCTTCCACGATTTCCGCCTTGGTCAGAAAACGTCCGGCGGAGGCGGCGAGCAGCCGCAGGATGCCGCCTTCCGTCCGCGTGAGTTTTTCTTCGCCGCCGGCGCCGCCGGCGACCGACAGCGAATCGAGATCGACCTTCACCCTGCCGAGTTTCAGAACCGCCGACACGCTGTCGAAATCCTCCGTGCGCGACAGCGCCCGGCGCACGCGGGCGAGCAGCACCGCCTCGTCCGCGTCTTTTGAAATGTAGTCGTCGGCGCCGAGCCCGATGCCCCGCACCTGATCCGCCTCGGAATCCTTGGCGGTCAGAAATATAACCGGCAGCAGACGGTCGCCACCGCGGATTTCTTCGCAGACGCGAAAGCCGTTCATCCGCGGCATCATCACGTCGAGCAGCACGAGATCGGGACGGCGCTCGGCGATTTTCTTCAGGGCGTCGTCGCCGTCGCGCGCGGTGCGCACCGCGAACCCCTCGCCTGCGAGCAGCGCCTTCAGGCCCTCGCGCATCGCGCGTTCGTCGTCGACTAAGAGTATCTCGTACATCTCGGCCGCGCCCGCGCCGGGCGCGTCACGCCTCCTGGAACTCGGACTTGCCCACCCCGCACACCGGGCAGGTCCAGTCATCGGGCAGATCTTCGAACGCGACGCCGTTGTTGTCGTCGGGGTTGTACTCCCAGCCGCAGATTTTGCAGACGTATTTCTTCATTTTTTCTCCTCCGTTTATTGAGGACTATTATATCATTTTTCCGGCGCGGACGCCGCGCCGCGGGCCGGCTCACGGCGAACTGCTGTAGACCGACCTTCCCCCGGCGGGGTCGGCGCACGCCGCGGCGGGCATGAGTTTGTAGACCGGTATCAGAAAGCGGTACGGCGAATCGAGAGTGCCCGCCGCCGCGTACGCCTTGCCGGTGTTGCGAGCTTCGATGAGCGGCGCCGCGATGTTCTGCATGTACTGCTTCCACCGGAACGCCCCCGCCTGCGGCAGCACGCTGAACTTCTGAAGGTACCTCGTGTGGCGGTGGGTGTCGATGTACCGCTCCTTCACTTTGAGCGCCCCGCCGCGGATGGCCCGCTCCTGGGTGTTCCAGGGGCCGCCGTATTTTTCGCGCGTCTCCGCCGCGGTCGCCTCCACCCAGGCATTGTACTTTATCTCGAACAGCCCCGACCCGTACGCCCGGAAGTTGAAGAAATTGTAGTAGCCGTTGTACGCCGCCGCCCCCTTCGCGATCACCGCGGCCGTCGCCGCGTTCTCCGCGGTGAACCGTCTGCCCCAGATGACGGCGTTGCCGACACGGCCAGTGGCGTTGGTGCGGTACGAAACGAGCGCGTCGCCGATGGTGCCGAACGCCTGCGCCGACCCGCTCCCCTGCTCGCTCGCCAGACGCCCGGCCAGAAACACCGGGCTCACCCCCAGCGACCGGCCCACGTCCATCAGCAGCTCGGCGAACCCCCGCCTGCAGCCGTCGCACTTCGCAGTCGCCATGAACGTCTTCGACAGCGTCCGCTCCACCGCCTTCTCCGACTGCGAAGCCTCGTCGAACCCGAGCGTCTCGAACATGAATATGTCACGCTCGTTCAGAAAGTTCCGAGGATCCATGAAATACGCCACCGCCTCCCGGCTCGCCTGGTACCACGCCCCCGAATCGTACGCCTTCGCGTCCCCGGCGTAATAAGGGGTGTAGTTCTTCTCCTTCAGCGCATTCCATTCGTCGGGCGCCCAGTCCGCGTAAACCACGAGATTCCACGACGGGGTGCACTCCTTCGCGACTATTTCTTCCCAGCTCATGTCCACCACCGGCAGCGGCTCGAAAACCCAGCCGGTGTGGTCGAACTTCAGCTCCGCGAGCTTGGCGGCGTAATCCGCCGGAAACCCTTTCGCCGCCAGATCGCGGCGGAAGCCCTCGATGCGGCTCGTGCGGTAGAACACCCAGCCGATCCAGCAGGCGACGACCGCCACCGCCGCGGCGAAAAGCCGTTTTTCGGTTTTCCTCGTCAGAGTGACTTTCCCCCGCCGGTCGCCGTCCAGGTCATGCGCCCGCTCACTTCACCGGCAGAAGTTTTTCAGTCCCGCCCATGTACGAACGCAGTGCCTCAGGAATCGTCACCGAACCGTCGGCGTTCTGATGCTGCTCGAGCAGCGCGACCATGAGCCGGGGCAGCGCCACGCCGGAACCGTTAAGCGTGTGCACCAGTTTCACCTTCCCGTCGGCGTCGCGGAACCTGCAGTTAAGCCGCCTCGCCTGGTAATCGGTGAAGCACTAACATGAGCTGACCTCCAGCCACTGCTTCTCGCCGGGCGCCCACAATTCAAGATCGTAGCACTTCGCCGCCGAAAAGCCCATGTCGCCCGAACACAACTGCAGCACCCGGAAATGCAGACCGAGCCCGGTAAGAACAGCCTCGGCCTCCCCGACCAGAATCTCAAGCTGCTCGAAACTGCGGTCGGGATGAACGAAATTCACCATCTCCACCTTGTCGAACTGATGCACCCGCAGCATGCCGCGGGTCATCTTGCCGGCCGAGCCCGCCTCGCGGCGGAAGCACGGCGTGTAGGCGGTGAGCTTGACGGGCAGATCCGCCGCCTTGAGGATGTCGTCGCGGTGGAAATTCGTCACCGGCACCTCCGCCGTCGGTATCAGCCAGAAATCATCCGTCTCGCAGTGGTAAAGATCCTCGGCGAATTTCGGCAGCTGCCCGGTGCCCGTCATCGAATCGCTGTTCACCACGAACGGCGGCAGCATCTCGGTGTAGCCCTGTTCGCGGCAGTGCAGATCGAGCATGTACTGAATCAGCGCCCGCTGGAGTTTCGCTCCCTGCCCCAGTATCACGGGAAAGCCCGTACCCGTCAGTTTCACCCCGCGCGGAAAATCGAAGATGCCGAGTTTTTCGCCGATGGTCATGTGGTCGAGAATCTTGAAGCCGGGGTCTTTCCATTCCCCGGCGAAGCGCACCACTTTGTTCGCGGACGAATCGGGGCCGGTCGGAATTTCCGGCGCCGGGATGTTCGGTATCATGAGCAGCGTTTCGCGGAGGCTCCGTTCGACCTCTGCGAGTTCGCGGTCGATTTCGGCGATGCGGTCGCCGACCTTGCGCATTTCATCCTTCGCCGCGGCGATGTCGCCGCCGCTCCTCGCGGCTTTGCCGATTTCTTTGGAGACCGCGTTGCGCTTCGCCTTCAGACTCTCTGTTTCACCGAGCAGCGCGCGGCGTTTGGCGTCCAGATCTCGCGCCTGTACGAGAGGGGCGCGTTCCACGCCGCGGCGCGCCAGCGCGGCGGCGGTCGCTTCGAATTCATCCCGCAGTTTTCTTATGTCGATCATGCTCTTGCCTTCTTTCCTGAATGCATTTTCCGATATTATACCATAACCGCGCCGAAACAACCAACGCCGCCGATCGCTTAGTTCGACTGGGAAACGCGCCTTCACCGACATTATGTCGCGTCCGCTAATCATTGCCGTTCCAGACCACGCCTGCAAGATTCGAACACCCTGCAAGTGCACAAGAACCGACCGTAAAGACATTGGACGGAATCTCGATCCCGTCCGTCGGAGAACCCGGCACCTGCGTCGTCAAGCCACTCCTCGGCCTTGCGAAGGTGTTCCGCGTTTCCAAACGCATGCCCTCAGCCTTTCTCCTTCTTGTCCTTTACGGTAGAATGGGTTCCGTCGATGACGACTTCGAAACGGTCGATGGACTTCAGCATCTTCGACAACCGCGAGAAACCGTAAGACCGAGGATCGAAATCAGGTTGCTTCTTGTATATGAGATTCGCCAGGGCGCCCATCAGACACTTTCCGTCGTCACCGGCGATCTCCTTGATGCTTTCGGCGATAAGCCTCACCGTCTTGGCCGAAATCGGTTTTTTCGCCACTGGCGCAGACTGTTGTGCATTCTCGGCGGTCCCCGACTCGGCCTTGGCCGCCGCCGGCTTCGCCGCACCTGGAGACTCCTCGGCGGCGGGCTGAAGGTTTTCCGTGTAGATGAACTTGTCGCAGGCGCGGATGAACGGCTTGGGGGTCTTCAGCTCCCCCACGCCGATGACCTTGCGGCCTGATTCCCTCAAACGCATGACAAGCGGCGTGAAGTCGCTGTCGCTCGACACCAGAACGAACCCCTCCACGTCGCCGTCGTGCAGGATGTCCATCGCATTGATCACCATCGCCGCATCCGTCGCATTCTTCCCCGTCGTATAGGCGTATTGCTGAACGGGATTGATCGCCAGATCCAGCAGCGTCTGCTTCCATCCCGCCAGAGACACCCAGTCGCCGAACGCGCGCTTGATCGTCGCACGGCCGTACCGTGCTATCTCCTCCATCACCGCCTTCATGTCTTTCCGCGAAGCATTTTCCGCATCGATCAAGACCGCCAGCCGAATATCATTGTCGTCGTTCATCCACTTCTCCTTTAAATATTCATTGCATCACATAGCAAGGATCGCGCCGTTTCCCCGCTCTTACTGCGTCGGTATTCTATCAAAATCGCATCGTCAGAGGCAAGGGGGCGGGGCATGGGTTTTTCACCACGTCCGGCGCTTCGGCGGCAATGCGCGCCGCCACGTGCTTATCAGCGGACGGAGCCACGGCATTCCGCGCGGCGAACGCCGGAATATGCGCGGAGCGCCGGTCGCCGCGGCAGGAGGTGCAGCCATCCACCTCGACCGCGCATCAATCGCGCACGCAGCTCACCGAGTTCGCGACGTGCGGCACGAGGCCGGTGCGGAAAAAGAAAAGGCGGCGCGCCGCCCTTGGCGCACCGCCTTTCCGCTTGAATCGCGGACTTGTTACTTCACTTTCGTGTATCCGTAAACCGCCTTCACACCGAGCTCCTCCTCGATGCGCAGGAGCTGGTTGTACTTGGCGATGCGGTCGGTGCGGCTCATGGAGCCGGTCTTGATCTGCCCGGAGTTGGTCGCGACCGCGATGTCGGCGATCGTCGCGTCCTCGGTCTCGCCGGAGCGGTGGGAGGTGACGGACGTGTAGCCGGCGCGGTGCGCCATCTCGATGGCGTCGAGCGTCTCGGACAAGGAGCCGATCTGATTGACCTTGATGAGGATCGAGTTGGCCGCGCCGAGTTTGATACCCTTCTCAAGGTACTTCACGTTGGTGACGAAAAGATCGTCGCCGACAAGCTGGCACTTGTCGCCGATCGCCTTCGTGAGCTTCACCCAGCCGTCCCAGTCGCCTTCGGCCATGCCGTCCTCGATCGAGTCGATCGGATACTTCTTCACGAGACCCTCGAGGTACTTCACCTGTTCGTCGGAGGAGAGCTTCTTGCCGTCCTTCTCCTTCCAGGTGTAGTCGTACTTGCCGTTCTTGTAGAACTCGGAGGAGGCGCAGTCCATCGCGATCGTGACGTCTTTGCCGGGCTTGTATCCGGCCTTCTTGATCGCCGCGATGATGCAGTCGAGCGCGTCTTCGATCGAGTCGAGCGCCGGCGCGAAGCCGCCCTCGTCGCCGACCGCCGTCGAAAGGCCGCGTGCTTTGAGCACCTTCTTCAGGTTGTGGAACGTCTCCGCGCCCATCCTGAGGCCCTCCTTGAGGCTCTTCGCGCCGACCGGGCGGATCATGAACTCCTGGAACGCGATCGGGGCGTCGGAGTGGGCGCCGCCGTTGATGATGTTCATCATCGGCACCGGCAGGGTGTAGGTGTTGGTGCCGCCGATGTAGCGGTAGAGCGGGAGCCCAAGCGCGTTGGCGGCGGCCTTGGCGACCGCGAGCGAGACGCCGAGGATGGCGTTCGCGCCGAGCTTGGACTTGGTCGGGGTGCCGTCCAGCTTGAGCATGAGCTGGTCGATGCCGCGCTGATCGCACGCGCACTTGCCGATCAGCTTGGGGGCGATGATCTTGTTGACATTGTTCACCGCCTTCGTCACGCCCTTGCCGAGGTAGCGCTTGGGATCGCCGTCGCGGAGCTCGAGCGCTTCGTTGACTCCGGTGGAGGCTCCGGACGGAACCGCGGCGCGGCCGAGGGTGCCGTCTTCGAGGATGACGTCGACTTCAACCGTGGGGTTGCCGCGGGAGTCGATGATTTCGCGTGCTTTGACTGCTTGAATCTTCATTGTCATTGTTTCTCCTAAAGGGTTACTCGACGATGGTGACGACCTTGCCGTCTTTGATGAATTTCACCTTGCCGTCTTTGAGCGCGAACAGAGTGTAGTCGCGCCCCTGCCCGACATTCCTGCCGGGGTGGATCTTGGTGCCGCGCTGGCGCACGATAATCGACCCGGTCTTGAGAAACTGGCCGTCAAAAGCCTTCACCCCGAGATACTTGGGGTTCGAATCGCGCCCGTTGCGGGCAGATGCCGAAGTTGCCATTGTTCAGACCCTCCTCTGCTTACGCGATCGACTTCACCGTCGCCACCGTCATCTGCTGGCGGTGCCCGACAAGACGGCGGCTGCCTTTGCGGCGCTTGACCTTGAAGTTGTAGACCTTCTTGCCCTTCACGACGCCGGCGACGGCGAGCGTGACCTTCGCTCCCTCAACGTAGGGAGAGCCCACTTTGAGGGTGGTGCCGTCGGACACCGCCAGCACGGTGTCAATCACGGCGTCCTGACCTTCTTCGACCGGGATCTTTTCAATCTCGATCCTGTCGCCGACGTGCACGAGCGTCTGCTTGCCGCCGGTCTCCAGAACTGCGTATGCTTCCATTTTTCCTGCCTTTCACCCGGTTTTCCATGTGGAGAACCTTCTCCACGAAAAACCAGTTTTGCGTAGTATACTAAAAACATCCCTGCCGCGTCAATCCCCCCGCGCCCTTTTGCCATCCTTCGCCGGCCGGTCAATTGACGGCGAGCGACATTTTGTCGTCGGGGTTGAACTCGATTTCAGCCTGGGCGAACGTCTTGGAGAGCATCGAAAGGAAACCGACGTTCACCGCCGCGCGGCAGGCGGGGCCGAGATCCAGCGAAACGATTCCTCCGTCGGCGTATTTCAGATCGGCCAGCACCGGCGCCGCGCCCGGGTTGTTCGCCGCCGCATCGCGCGCGGTCTCGATCTTCGCCCGCAGACCGGGGTCGTCGTAGCCGAGACGCAGCGTCACCCCTTTTGAAATCATCGGGAAGGCCGTTTCCAGCGGGTACACCTCCTTCACGCTGAAGGCAACGTCTCCCGGCGAAGGATTCTCGCGGTAGGCGTCATCGCGTTCATAATTGGTGCGGTGCGTTATTTCGCCGCATACGAGCACGAGACGGTCCACCGCCGTCGCCAGCGCCGCGCCGAACGCCTTCCAGCATTTCGCGTATGCGAAAGCGTCCGCCCTGCCGGTTCCGTCGTCGAGAGAGAGTATCGCCCATTTCTCGCCCACCGAACCGTCGGCGCGCGGCTTCGGGGTTTTCTCGGTGCAGCCTTCAAGCATGGCGACGACTCGCACTTCGACGCGCTTGAGCAGCAAAGAGTTCAGTTCGCCGCGCCGGAACCGCTTTCTGAGCCCGTTTTTCTCTTCGGCGACCGCCTTCTTGAAATTTTCGGCGTCGGTCCACGACACCCGCCCCTTGGCGCGCACGATGTTGCGGGCGAGGCCGGAAAGCTGCCAGTCGTCGTCTTTGGTGCGCGCGAGCAGCTCGTCGATTTCCGAAAGCGGAGCCTTGGCGTCTTCCGCCGCGTCGGCACCGCCGTCGCCTTCGGGATCGGCGCCCTGCCCGGCGTCGTCGTATTCTCCGATCAACTGGTCGCCGTCGGAGGCTTCATCTTCTTCAACCGGTTTCTTCGCCACTTTTTCAAGCGAGAACGGCTCGTATTCCAGCACGTCCTCCTTCGCACCGGCGGGGCGGGTGCGCACGCAGGCGCGGGAGACTTCGGCGATGATCTTGCGGCAGCTCTGCAGAGGATGCCCCGAAATGTAGACGCCGAGCAGATCGCGTTCGTTCTTCAGGTCTTCAACCGGGGTGAACGGCGGCGCGTCCGTCAAATCCCGGTCGGACGCCCGGGCCTCGCCCGCGTCGATGATGTCGAAAAAGTTCGCCTGCGCGCTCGCCGCCTCTTTCGCCTTCTGCTGCGCGTTTTTGAGCGCGTACTCGATGTTGTTGAAGAGCTTCGCGCGGTTCGGCTCGATGGACGAGAACGCGCCGGTCCGCGTCAGGTTTTCAAGCACCCGCTTGTTGATCGCGTTCGTGCCGGCCAGCCGCAGGCAGAAGTCCATGAAACCGGTGTACGGCCCGTTCTCCTCCCGCTCGGCGACTATCGCCTCCGCCGCCGCCTCTCCGACCCCCTTGATGCCCCCGAGGCCGTAGCGTATGCCCTTCGCGTCCGGCGTAGGCACGAACCGCGAACCCGATTCGTTCACGTCCGGCAGCCGCAGGTCGAGGTCGATAGCCTGCGCCTCGGCGACGAAACCGGGCAGTTTGTCGAAGTTGCCGATTTCCGAGGATATCTGCGCGCACATGAACTCCGCCGGGTAGTGCGCCTTGAGATAGCCGGTCTGGTAGGCGATCCATGCGTAACAGACCGCGTGGGATTTGTTGAACGCGTACGACGCGAACGCCTCCCAGTCGTGCCAGATCTTGTCGATGAGTTTTTTCGCGGCCTTTTCTTCTTTCCACTTGTCGACGCGGAACGCCGGATTGGCGAGGCAACCTTTTTCGAACTTCTCCTTCAGGCCGCCCATCACGTCCTTGAGCTTTTTGCCCATCGCCTTGCGGAGTTTGTCGGACTCGCCGCGGGTGAACCCGGCGAGATCCCGCGAAAGCAGCATCACCTGCTCCTGATAGACGGTGACGCCGTAAGTGTCTTTGAGCCGCCCCTCCATCAGAGGATGGTCGTAGGTGACCGGATCGTCACCCTGCTTTCTTCTGACGAACTGCGGTATGTACTCCATCGGCCCGGGCCGGTAAAGCGCGTTCATGGCGACGAGGTCGGTGAGTTTTTCCGGCTGCAGCTCCATGAGCCATTTCTTCATGCCGTCCGATTCGAACTGAAAAAGCCCCGTCGTTTCGCCGCGCCCGAACAACGCGTAAGTCTCGGCGTCGTCGTCGGGTATTTTGTCCGGGTCGAGATAACCGTCGGCCCCCCAGAGCTCTTTCGGCACCCTCGGATTGCTCTTGCCGAGCAGCATCACGCACTCCTTCTCGACGGCAAGGGTCTTGAGGCCGAGGAAGTCCATCTTGAGCAGGCCGACCGGCTCCACGAAGTGGCCGTCGTACTGGGTGGTCAGCAGCTTGTCCGCCTTCGCCTCGCCCGTGTCCTTCTTGCGTCCGCCCTTCTCCGGCGTCGGCATCACCGGCAGCGTCTCCGCGATCGGGTCGCGCGAGATGATGACGCCGCAGGCGTGCACCCCCGGCTGGCGGATGCAGCCTTCGAGACGCCCGGCGCGCTCCATCAGTTTGTGCACCACCGGGTCGTTCGAGTTGAACGCCGCGTCAAGCTCCGGCGACACCATGCGCGCGTCCCTGAACGTTATCTTGGGGGTTGCAGGCACGAGCCCCGCGAGTTTGTTCGTCTCCGCGAGCGGATAGTCCATCACGCGCCCGACGTCCTTTATCGCGCTTTTCGCGGCCATCTGGCCGAAAGTCACGATGTGGGCGACGTGGTCGGCGCCGTATTTGCGAGTGACGTAGTCGAGAACGCGTTCGCGACCGGCGTCGTCGAAGTCGACGTCGATATCCGGCATCGAGATGCGGTCGGGGTTCAGGAATCTTTCGAAAAGGAGATCGTATTTAAGCGGGTCGACGTTCGTGATTCTGAGCGCGTACGCCACGGCGGACCCCGCCGCGGAGCCGCGCCCCGGCCCGACCCACACCCCGCACTCTTCGCGGGCGGCTCGGATGTAGTCGCAGACGATGAGAAAGTACCCGGGAAAACCCATCGTCCTGATGACGTCGAGTTCGAACTGCACGCGCTCCTCGATCTCCCGGGCAAGCCCGTGTTCGCCGGTCTCCGCGTCGGCGGCGGCGCCGGCCGGCTTGCCCCAGCGCTTCTTCGCCCCCTCCCAGACGAGCGACGCGAGATATTCCGCCTCGAACTGTATGCGAACGACTTTTTCGTAGCCGCCGAGCTTCGCCATGCGGCCGGGCGGATACATCTTTTCAAGCGTTTCGGGGTCGTACTTCTTCGCGCAGGCCTCCTCCGTGCCGAAACTCGGCGGAATCGAGAACTTGGGCATGATCGGCGGCGAGTCGAGCTCGTACTCCTCGATCCGCTCGGCGACCTCCAGAGTGTTCGCTACGATTTCGGGGAGCTCCGCGAATATCGCCGCCATCTCGTCGGCCGTCTTGAAATATTCCTGCCCCGTGTAGATGAGCCGCCCGAGGTCGGACATCTTCCTGCCCGTCGAGAGCGCGAGCAGCACGTCGTGCGAATCGTCGTCGGCGGCGTCGAGAAAATGCACGTCGTTCGTGGCGATCACGCGTATACCGAGCTTTTTGCCGAGTTCGAGCGAGCCTTTCACGACTTTCCGCTGCCGCCCGTAGAGATCGGCGAAATCGTTCTGCGCCTGAAGCGGAATGTCCGGCCCCTGTTTCACGGCCTTGTGGAGCATCACTTCGAGCGAGTAGTCGTCGCCGAAAAGGTCTTTGTACCACTTGGCGATGCGCTCGGCCTCCGCCATGTCGCCCCTGGCGATGGCGCGCGGCACTTCGCCGGCCACGCACGCGGCGGAGCAGTGCAGACCCTCGTGGTATTTTTCAAGCAGCCCGTGGTCGATGCGCGGCCGCGAGTAGAAGCCGTTGATGTGCGCCTCGGAGACGAGCTTGACGAGGTTACGGTAACCGGTCAGGTTTTTCGCGTGCAGGCAGAGGTGGTGGCGGATTTCATCCTTGTCCCGCGATTTGTAGTCGCCGGTCGACGTGACGTACGTCTCGCAGCCGAGAATCGGCTTGACGCGCACTCCCGCGAGGTCACCGTATTTTTTGCCGTTGTCTGAACGGCATTCGTCGTAGAAGTTTTTAAGGGCGAAGAGATTGCCGTGGTCGGTCACCGCGAGGGCGCGCATGCCGAGCTGCCGCGCCCGCCTGACGAGCGGCACGATCTGGCACTGCCCGTCAAGCAGCGAATACGTCGTGTGAAGATGTAGATGTACAAAGTCCGACATTGGCTTATATTATACCATAACGGTGCGCCCGTTCACCCCGGAATCCGGATGCTGGAGGTCCCCCATTTTTTTCGCGCGCTACCGAGCACTTGCGATGCCTTGCGCGATTTTGCCCGTTTTAAGACAACCGTTGTCCTCTCTGACTAGTCTTCGCTATAATGCGAAGTCCTTACACCAACCAGAAAGGACAA
>JAGCAM010000081.1 GCA_017652705.1 Kiritimatiellia bacterium
CGAATTCGCTGATGGAGGCGCTGGTGTGCGCACGGCTCACCGCGGCGCGGCTGGGGCCGCACCCCGACGCGTTCGCCGGGCCGCCGCCGGACGTGCCGTCGTGGAAGATCGGCAACGCCGTGCCGCCGGACGAGGCGGTGCTGGTGGCGCACATGTGGGACGAGATCCGGCGGCTGATGTGGGACTACGTGGGGATCGTCCGGACCGACAAGCGGCTGGCCCGCGCCGCGCACCGGGTGAAGACGCTGCGCCGCGAAATACGCGACTACTACTTCCGGTATCTCGTGACGCCAGACACGCTTGAACTGCGCAACCTCGCGGTCTGCGCCGAACTGATAATCAGGTCCGCGCAGAAACGGCACGAGTCGCGCGGGCTTCACTACACGCTCGATTACCCGAGAATGGCCGCCAAAGCGCGGCAGACCGTGCTGCGGGGGTTTCATGGATAACATACTCGAAGTGAGGGATCTCAAGGTGTGGTTCCCGGTGAAGAAGGGCGTGTTCGCCCGGACAGTCGGCCACGTCAAGGCGGTGGACGGCGTTTCGTTCGATCTGCGCCGCGGCGAAACGCTCGGCGTCGTCGGCGAATCCGGGAGCGGCAAGTCCACGATAGCGAGGGTGATCACCGGTCTGCAGAAGGCGACCGGCGGCGCCTTCACGCTCAGGGGGCGCACCGCGATGGTTTTTCAGGATCCGCTCGGCAGCCTGAACCCGCGGATGACGGTGCGCGCGACGCTGGCGGAAGTCGCCGGCGCCAAGGCGTGCGCCGGGCTGCTGGAGATGGTGGGGATGGACTCTTCGGCGCTGGACAAGTATCCGCACGAATTTTCGGGCGGGCAGCGCCAGCGCATCTGCATCGCGAGGGCGATCGCCTCCAGGCCGGAACTGCTCGTCTGCGACGAGGCGGTCAGCGCGCTCGATCTTTCGATCCGGGCGCAGGTGCTGGATCTGCTGTCGGGGCTGAAAAGGCGGCTCGGGCTTTCGATGATGTTCATCACGCACGACCTCGGCGTGGTGCAGCACATCGCCGACCGGATTATCGTGATGAACCGGGGCCGCTTGGTGGAGAGCGGCACGTGCGAAGAAGTGCTCGGCTCGCCGCGGGAGGAGTACACCAGGTATCTGATGGCCGCCGTCCCGCGAATAGGCAAAAAACTTATCTGACGGTGACGACGCTGTTGAACGTGCCCTGGTCGTTCGGAACCGCGTTCACGTTCTGGGGGTCGGCGCACCAGGTGCCGTCGATCACGAACTTGTACTGGTAGGTCTTGCCGATTTCAAGTTTGACCGAGGCGGCGTAGAGGCCGGATTTCGCCTTGTACGCCATTTTCTTCGCGGTCGGGTTCCATCCGTTGAATTCGCCGGCGAGATAGACCGCTTTGCCCTTGTCGGCGTGAACGGTGAACGCGACGTTTTTAGCCGCGGGCGCTTTGGAAGCGCCGCCTGCGGCGCGCTTTCTGGCGACCGTTTTTTTCGCCGCCGGTTTCTTTACGCTTTTTATTTTCATTTTCCGTTGTCCTTTCGTGAAATTCCGGCCGTCTGAAAACCGCGTTCCAGACGACTGGCCGAATATTATCTCATATTTTTTGCGAATGTCAATGCCGGAAAGTGATTTTTTTTGATATAATAGCACGCATGAAAGAAGACTTGAAGGAGAAGGCTTTTAGTTTTCTCACCGGGTGCGCGGTGTTGATCGTCGTAGTCGGCGGGTTGGTGATGACGTACCCGAACTACCGGCGGGCGCAGTCGCTCAAGCGCCAGAACGCCGAGCTGCAGGAGATGATCGACCGCAAGAAGGCCGAAATCGCGAAGCTGCTCGACAATCAGCGCCGTTTCCGCACCGACGCCGATTTCGTGGAGTTGATCGCGCGGCAGAACCGGCGGGTGTTTCCGGGCGAGCTGGTTTTCACTTTTGAGAAGGAGTGAGGCGGGGGTTGCCGCGCGATGGCGAATTTTCTGCGACTGCTGACGGGCGTCCTGCTGCTGCCGGCGTGCTGGGGCGCGACCCGGGCGTTTTTCGACGCGATAGTGGTCGCTGCCGGTTCGTCGGGCTGGCAGAGCGCCGAGGCGATGGCGATGCTCGGGGGGATGCTTGCGTTCGCGCTGGCGTGGGTGTCGCTTTCGCACCCGGTGAAGATGTACGTTCTCGGGCACGAGCTGACCCACGCGCTGTGGGGGCTGATGTTCGGGGCTCGGCCGAGCGACGTCCGCGTGAGTGAAAACGGCGGCAGCGTACGCCTGACGAAATCGAACATGCTGATCACGCTCGCGCCGTACTTTTTCCCGTTCTACACGTTCGTCGTGATCGTGGCCGCGCTCGTCACCATCGCGTTTTTCCGTCCGCTGCCGTGTCTGCCGCTCTGGCTTTTCCTGGTGGGGTTCACGTGGTCGTTCCACGTGCTGTTCACGCTCGAGACGCTGACGCGGCGTCAACCCGACGTGAAGATGTACGGGCGGGTTTTTTCGTGGGCGTTCATCTTTCTCGTCAACCTCGCGACAGTGCTCGCGTGGCTCGCGGCGACGACCCCGCTCACTTTCGCGCAGCTCGGCGGGGCGCTCGTTTCGCGGACGGTCTCGGCGTACACGGGGGCGGCGCTTTTTTTCAGCAGTTCTGCGCAGTGG
The DNA here is from genome assembly GCA_017652705.1 of Kiritimatiellia bacterium. Taxonomy (GTDB): domain Bacteria; phylum Verrucomicrobiota; class Kiritimatiellia; order RFP12; family UBA1067; genus UBA1067. The sequence continues at coordinate 2,623 of JAGCAM010000081.1, forward strand.
GTGTGGCGGCATGTTTCCTGACCTTGTCGATATCGGTTTTCTGCACTTAAAGACGTACGGCGCATGCATGGCCGCGGGTTTTCTGCTGTGCTGGCGTCTCGTCGAAAAGCTGAGCGGGCGCGGCGATCTGTCGAATTTCGTGATGGCGCTGATGGTGGCCGGGGTGGTCGGCAGCCGGGCGGCGTACGTGATCGAACACTGGCGGACCGAATTCGCGTCGAACCCCGCGGCGGTGTTCCGCGTCGACCAGGGCGGGCTGATGTTCTACGGGGGCTTTCTGCTCGCGGCGGCGGTGTTTTTCGCGTGGTGCCGGCTAAGGCGCGAGAGCCCGGTGGCGCTCGGCGACCTTTTCTGCGCGGTGGTGCCGCTCGGGCACGCCTGCGGGCGCGTGGGGTGCTTTTTCTACGGGTGCTGCTACGGGCGGGACTCCGACGCGTGGTGCGCGGTGACCTTTCCGCCGGGCAGCCCGAGCTGGGCGGAGCACGGGCGGCGGCTCGTGAGCGTGCTGCCGACGCAGCTTTTCGAAGCCGCGGCGCTGCTCGCGCTTTTCGCCGCGCTGATGTGGCTGTGGCGGCGCAAAGACCGCGTGCCGGGGCTGATCATCGGGGTGTACGCGGCGGGTTACGCGGTTATAAGGTTCGGCATCGAGTATCTGAGGGGCGACCCGCGCGCGGCGGTCGGCCCGTTCTCCATTTCGCAGACGATATCCATCGCCATGCTTGTCACGGGAGCTGCTTTCATTGAATTTGCACGTCATCATCGGAGAGGATGATTTTCTCGTGGCCGCGACGGCGGCGAAGATCATCGGCGGCGGGGCGGGTCTCGAGACGATCGACTCGTCCGGCTCGGCCAACGCCGCCGCGCAGCTCTCCGACATCCGCGAAGCGGACGCCGCGTTTTCGACGCCGCCGTTTCTCGAGCCGGTGAAGACGACGTGGTGGAAGAACGTCGGTTTTCTGCCCGGGGGCGCGGCGAAGGATGTTTCGGAGGAAGTCCGCGCGGCGCTGCTCAGGTTCGCGTCGAAGCTCGCCTCGCAGCCGCTGCCCGAAAATCAGCGCTTCATCATCTCGGCCCCGCGAATGCTCGCCAGTTCGGCGTTCGCCAAAAAACTCGCCCGTGCGGCGGAGACGGTGGTGCTGGCGGCGGACCGCCCTTGGCAGGCTCAGCGCAGCGCGGTCGCCCGGGCGGTGGAGCTCGCCTCCGGCCTCGGGCTGCTGTTCGCGCCCGGCGCCGCGGAAAGGTTCGTCGCGGTGGTGGGCTGCGACACGCGTTCGCTGAGCGGCGAGATCGCCAAGATGCGCGACTATCTCGGCGAAGGCTCGAACACCGTCACCGCGGCCGACGTCGACGCGGTGACTTCGCCCGGCCGCGCGTCCGAGCCGGAGATTTGGGGCGTGACCGACGCCGTCGGCGACCGCGACATCGCCGCGGCGCTCAAGGCGTTCCGCCGGTTCGAGACGCAGTCCGGCGCGGCGGTTTCGGTTTCGGCCGCGGTTGAAAGGTTCCTCCGCTCGCTGATCGCCTTCAAGAAGGGCGAAGCCTCCGGCGTGAACCCCTTCGTTCTGCGCAAGTACGACCGGTTCGCGGCGAAATGGGCGCCCGCCGAACTGCGCGCCGCGAGAAGGCGTTTCATGAATCTGCGCGAAAGGGCGGTGTCGGGCGCGTCCGACTGCATCGCGCTGCTGGCCTTGGAACTCGTCCGCGCGTTGAGGAGGCGCGCCGAGCGGTGAGCCGCGAAGTGTTCACGCTCAAGCAGGCGGCGCAGCACGTGCACCTGCAGATGAACGAGCTGCGGCATTTCGCCCAGCGCGGCGAAATCGACGCCGTCAACCGCGGCGGCGAGTGGTATTTCGAACACCGCGCGCTCGACGAATGGGCGCAGCGCGAAATGCTCGCCGCCCCGCACCGCGATCTCGCCGAGCAGCACCGCCTGATGACCGGCGGCCGCGCCGGCGGCAAGGGCTGGAGCGTCGCCGACCTCTTCGGCGAAGCCACGACCGACCTCGCCGTGCGCGCCAAGGCCAAGGCCGGCATCCTGCGAGACATGACCGATCTCGCCGTCGCCGGCGGCAGGGTCTACGACGCGGAGGCGCTTTTCAGGGAACTCGTCGCGCGCGAGGAGGCCGCCTCGACCGCGATCGGCGAAAACGTGGCGCTGCTGCACCCGCGCTTTCACGACCCGTACCTGTTCGAAGAGAGCTTCATCGCCTACGGGCGCGCCGAGCGGCCGATTTATTTCGGCGCCACCGACGGCGAAGGCACGCGGCACTTCTTTCTCGTCTGCTCCACCGACCACGAGCAGCACCTGCGCATCCTCGCACGGCTCGCGGTGCTGGCGCACGGCACCGATTTGATGCGGCGGCTGGACTCGGCCGGGAGCGCGGACGAGGCGATCGCCGCCGTGCGGGAATGCGAGGCGGCTTACCGCGACTGAAAAAGACATGAAATACAGACACTGGTTTTTCGACCTCGACGGCACCCTCGCCAGAACCGGCGAGGACATCGTGAGCGCCTGGAAGGGCGCTCTCGCCGGGCTCGGCCGCGACCTCTCGCGCTTCGACTCGGTCTTCAGAATCGGGCCACCGCTCGAGCAGATCGTCTACGAACTTTACGACGACGCCACCCCGGAGCTCGTGGCGGACATGATCGCGCGGTTCAAGCCGCTCTACGACGAAAGCGGTTTTCCCAACACCGTGGAGTACCCCGGCGTGCCGGAGCTGCTCGCCGCGATCACCGGCGGCGGCGGGAAGGCTTACATCGTGACCAACAAGCGCCACTCCGCCACCGTGCGGCTCGCCGGGAAGTTCGGCTGGAACCGCGTCATGACGGCGGTGCGCAGTTTCGATTCGTTTGAAACTAAATGCAGCAAGGCGGGGCTGATCGCCCGGCTGATGGGCGATTTTTCGGCCGCGCCGGAGGAGGCGGTGATGGTCGGCGACACCGCCGGCGACGTGGAGGCCGGCAAGGCGAATTCGATCGCGACCGCGGGCGTCACCTACGGGTACGGTTCGCGCGGGGAACTCGCCGGGGCCGACTGGATCTTCGATTCGGCGGCCGACATTGCCAAAACTCTCGTGAAATGATACAATAACCGGCGTGAAGAAAACGTCTGCACGGAAACTGAAATACCGCCGGGTGCTGCTGAAGCTCTCGGGTGAAGCGCTCGGCAACCGGGACGCGGGTGAATGCATCGACCCGCGCACCGTCGCTTTCATGGCGGCGAAAGTGAAGAAAATCCACGACATGGGGTGCGAGGTCGGCGTCGTGCTCGGCGGCGGCAACATCTTCCGCGGGCTCGCCGGCGCCGGCAAGGGCGTCGACCGCGTCACCGGCGACTCGATGGGCATGCTCGCGACGGTGATCAACGCGCTCGCGATGAAGAACGCGATAGAGGCGGCCGGAGTGCCGGTGCGGGTGATGACCGCGATCGACATGCCGAAAATCGCCGAACCCTTCGTCCAGCGCCGGGCGCTGCGCCATCTTGAAAAGGGCAGAGTGGTCATCTTCGGCGGCGGCACCGGCAACCCTTACTTCTCCACCGACTCCGCCGCCGCGCTCAAAGCGTGCGAAATCGGCGCGGACGCCCTCCTGAAGGCGACGAAGGTCGACGGCGTCTACACCGCCGACCCGAAAAAAGACCCCTCCGCCACAAAATACTCCAGGCTTACATACGAAACCGCCCTTGAAAAACGACTGAAGGTGATGGACGCCGCCGCGTTCGCCCTGTGCATGGACAACGCGATACCCATCGTCGTTTTCGATTTCTTCGACGGCCGCGCCCTCGAAGGCGTCGTCACCGGCGCGGCCGTCGGCACGTTAGTTTCCTGAACAACCCCGAAAGAGAAAAACAACATGGAAAACGTAACCGAAGTTCTTAAAGACGCCACGGCGAAAATACAGAAAAGTTTCGACGCGCTCAAGCAGCAGTTCGCCGGGCTCAGAACCGGCAAGGCGTCGCCCGCCATGGTCGACCAGATACGCGTCGACTACTACGGCGTTCCCACCCCGCTGAAAAATCTCGGCACGATTTCGACCCCGGAGCCGCGGCAGATCAAGATAACGCCGTTCGACCCGACGGTGATCGACGCGGTCAACAAGGCGATACTCGCCGCGAACATCGGCGTCACCCCCCAGACCGACGGCAAGGTGCTGCGCATCACCGTGCCGGAATTGAACGAAGAGCGCCGGCGCGAAATCGTCAAGGTCGCCAAGACCCAGGCCGAGGCGCAGAAGGTCGCCATGCGCAACGTGCGCCGCGACGCGAACGACGCCGTGAAGAAGCTGGAGAAGGACGGCAAGATTTCCGAGGACGACCTGAAGCAGGGGCTCGACCGGATTCAGAAGGCGACCGACGAAGGCATCGCCAGAATCGACGCCGAACTCAAGGCCAAAGAGACGGAAGTGATGGCGGTTTAACCGGCGCCGCCGGTTGCCGGGCGAACACGGAGGGTTGAAATATGGCAGACGAAGTTGAAATGATACCTGTCGAGCCGGAGGCGCCGCCCAAGGCGGATCCGTTCTCGAAACCGACCGCGACCAAAGTGTCGACAATCAAGCTCCAGCCGCTGGCCAGACCGCCGGCGTCGCCTGGCGCGGCGAAGGTGCCCGCGCCGCCGATCGGGGAGAGGCCGCCGCCCGCCGCAGGTGCGCTCAAGCCGGGTCTGAAGCTGCCGACGCAGACCGCGCTC
>JAGCAM010000082.1 GCA_017652705.1 Kiritimatiellia bacterium
ATTTCGCCGGCTCCGTCCGGCGGCGGCGGCGCCCCCACCACCGCGAGCCGGCTGAGCGCGTCGTACCGCGTCTCGGGGAACGCCGCAACGAGCGGGGCCGCCTTCTCCGGCGACACGCGCGTGACAAGAACCGGCCGCGACGACGCCCGCCGCAGACGCGAGACGACCGCCAGTATCTCGTCCGCCGTTTTCCCCGCGCCGTAGACGACCTCCGACACACCCTGCCGCAGTTCGCGGTGGCGGTCGATTTTGGCGAACCCGAAATCCTCGAACGGCGCGGCGCGAAGATCGGCGGCGATTTCGTCGGCCGACTTTTCGCCGCGGCGGAACCGCTCGAGTTCTTTTCCGAGCTCCTCCGCGGTCACGGCGAGTCCTCCGCCGTCCGCAGAACTTCGTTCATGCTGCCGGTGCGGTAGCCGCGCAGATCAAGCGCCGTGTAGACGAAGCCGAGCCGCCTGAATTCGTCCGCGATGCGGCCGGCCGCCGCGGTGACGACATGAAAATCGCCGGGGTCCGTCTCGATGCGCGCGACCGCGCCGTGTACGCGCACCCTTACACGCCCGCAGCCGAGACGGCAGAGCGCGCGCTCGGCCGCGGCGACCGCCGAAAGGCGCTCGCGGGTTATGCGCTCGCCGTAGGCGAAACGCGTGGCGAGGCAGGGGGAAGCCGGCTTTTCCGCGAACGGCACCCCGAGGTCGCGGGCGATTTCGCGCACGTCCGCCTTGGTGAAACCGCACGCTTCCAGCGGACTCAGCACGCCGAGTTCGGCGAGCGCGCGCCGCCCCGGGCGGTAATCGCGGCGGTCGTCGACATTGCTCCCCTCGCAGAGAGTGGCGAACCCCGCCGACGCGGCGGCCGAAGAGAGACCGGCGAACAGGGCCCGTTTGCAGAGATAGCACCGTTCGGGGGTGTTGTCGGCGAAACCGGGAACCGCGAGTTCGTCGAAGTCGACGACGACGCGGCGTATGCCGCGCGAGACGCAGAACGACGCGGCGTCGGCTTCGTCCTCCGGCGGGGTGCCGGCGAGTCGCGCGGAGACGGCTATGCACCTGCCGCCGAGCGCCGCGTTCGCCTCAAGCAGCAGAACCGCCGAATCCACGCCGCCCGAAAACGCGACCGCCGCGCCGCCGAGACGGCGGAGAAAACCGGCCAGCGCCGTTCGCCTGGCCGCTGTGGCGGCGGATTTCACCCCGCTCGCGCGTCGGTTTTGCACTCGCGCTCGAAACCGGCCAGCACCGCGAACACGGCGAGACCGGCGGCCAGCACAATGCAGCCGAGTATCGCATCCTCGCGGCTCAGGTCGAAAAGCTGCGGCGCCTCGCCTTCTTCGGGGAAGAAAAAGCCGTGGGCGCAGTCGACGCTCCACATCAACGCCGCGCCCCAGAACATCATCATCGTCGTGAATACGGCGCGGGTGCGGAATCGGGTGAAATAAAGAACCGTGAAAACCGCCGCCGCGGCGATGGTCATGAGTTCACACACGGGCGGGCTCCTTCCCTTTAGCGCGTTCGACCGCCGCGGAGACAATCACCATGCCGACCCACACGACGAACAGCAGCACCGCCATCGACACCCCGACCGTCGCCATCTCGTGCAGCATGACGTCGGTCTCGGCGGGGTCTTTCATCGCCGTGAGAAACGGCGGAGTGAACGATATCTCGCCGTGGTAGATGTGTTCGATCGCAAGCAGAAAGCTGCCGCCGAGCGACAACTTCACCAGCCAGGGAAGTCTGGCTATGAACGGATTGCTCTTTTTCTTGCCGCCGGCGATTCTGCCCGCCCCTGCGGCGACGACCGCCCCGGCGAGCGGAACTGTGAAACAAGCCATTTTTTCTCCTTATTTGTTTTCCTTATGCGACCGACGGGGCCATTCCCCTTTATGCCGTTGCGGCATTATTCTATCAAATCCCGCGCGTACGTGCAATGACCCCCCTGTTTCAGTCTGTGATTTTCACCTTGACTTCGTCGCAGCCGCCGGAGGAGTTCGAGCAGGTGATGACGTGTTCGCCGACGCCGACCTCGACGGCGACCGCGTCCTTACCCGGCGATTTGCCGGCGGGTTTGCCGTCCACGAACCACCATACCGTGGCGTCCGCCGCATCGCCCGCCGCCTGACAGATCAGCCGCTGATCGAGCGCACCGGGAATTTTCTTTATCTCCGCACCGTCCTCCGGCCGCAGGATGAAAAGTTCATCGCCGCGGTCTTCCAGCACCGTCACCCTGCCGTCTGCGCCGCGGCGGTGCATCTCGCAGGGAGTGGCCGGGCTGGAACCGTCGATGGCCAGACCGTCCTCGGTCTCCGGACAGTCGGCGGACGCCGCCAGCCCGGAAAACGAACAGATTTTACGGTGCACCACGCCGGGGGGTTCGCGGAACCAAGGCGTACGCCGCAGCTGCCGCGAAATCTTCCAGCATACCGGCGCCGCCGCCTTGGCGCCGACGACGGAGCGGTCGCCGAAGCCGCCGCGTTTGTGTCCGCACCACACGCCCACCGCGTATTCCGGGTTCCATGCGACGGTCCATGCGTCGCGGTAGGCGCTTGACGTGCCGGTCTTCCACGCGAAGCGCGCCGCGTCAACGTCCGCGACGTGACCGAGCGCCGCGCCGGCGCGCTCGCCGCCGGAAAGCATCTCGCTGACGATGTAGCACGCCGCCGGGGAAAAGACTGTCGATCCGTCGACCGCCGCTCCGCCGCGCGCGACGGTTCCGTACGCCGCAGTGAGTTCCGCGAGCGTCACCTCGACATTGCCGACCGCCATGCCGAGTCCGGTGCGCGAAAGGTCGTCAGGCAGGCCGGAGAACCCCAGCCGTCGCAGTCTTGCGCCGAATTTTTCGACCCCCACGCGGTTCAGCAGCCGCACGAACGGCAGGTTCAGAGACAGCACCAGCGCATCGCGGAGCGACACCCTGCCGCGGTGCCGGCCGTCGAAATTCGCCGGGCGGTACCCCTTGAACGACTGCGGCGCGTCCTTCAGCCGTTCATCGGGCGCCACCGTGCCAGAGTCCATCGCCAGCGCCGCGAGAAAAGGTTTCAGCGTCGAACCGGCAGGCCGCGGCGAAACCGCGGTGTTCACCTGGCCGTCGCGTCCGTCGAAATAATCGCCGCTGCACGCCATCGCGACCACTTCGCCGTCCCTCACCCTGGTCACGACGGCGGCGCAGGCGCAGCCGCTTTTCGCGGCGGCGGCGTTCACCGCGTTTTCGCAGATGCGCTGCACGTCGGGGTCGAGGGGTGTCGTGCGGTCGCCGCCCGCGTCTTCGCCAAGCCGCCGCAGGTACCAGTCGCAGTAGTGAGGTGCCGCGAACGGACGCTTCGAGCGGCGTATTTCGGGCAGCACGCCGCGCGCAGCCGACAGCTGCCGCCCGTCGATCATACCCAGCTCGCGCATCCTTTCCAGCACGTATTCGCGGCGCTTCAGAGCGCGTTCGCGGCAACGGTCGGGACGATACCGCGAAGGAGCCTGAACCATGCCGGCGAGCATCGCCGCTTCACCGAGGCCGAGTTCTTTCGCGCCCTTGCCGAACCAGCCCTGCGCGGCGGCCTCCACGCCGACCAGGTTCGATCCGAAAGGCGCGCGGTTGAGATACTGCGAAATTATCCAAAGTTTGTCTTTCACTCGTTCCATCTTCAGCGCCATAACCGCCTCTTTCCACTTCCACCAGTAGCTTTTCGGATGGGGGCGTATGAGGCGCACCGTCTGCATCGTTATCGTCGACGCCCCCGAAAGCCTTCTGCCGTGGGTGAGGTTCTGAAACGCCGCCCGTGCCACGCTGAGCGGCCGCACCCCGCGATGGCGCCAGAATTCCCCGTCTTCCGCCGCGACCAGCGCCTTGACGATCCAATCATTCCCGTCCGCGCGGTAGAACGGGCGGCAGTCCACGTCGCCGGGGCCGAGCAGCACGCGAAGGATCCCGCCGGAGGAGTCTCTCAGCGTCACCCCGCCGGCGTAACCGGAAGAGCCTTCGTCAGACCAGTCGACGAAGACCCAGGAAAGCGCAAAAAAGGCGATTGCGCCCAGCGGAACAACCGCCGCGGCGAGCAACCGCCTTTTCACTTTCGACCGGCTGTACCGGCCTGTTTTCACTTGGCCGGAGTCACCCCCATGCCCTTCGCCGCGCCGGCGAGCGGTGTAGTGTAGCAGATTTTCTCCTTCACTTCAGTCACGGTGACGGTGCCGAGTTTCGTCATCTCGCTCGAAAGCACTTCGCCGGTGTCATCATCGACGAGTTCCTCGACTTTGCCGACGTCGAACTTCATGCCGACCGCCACACCTTCGCGGGTGCCGCGGTTGATGATGAGTTTGTCTTCCTTGGCCATCGCCACCGAGCCCGACCACGGTATCGACTCAAGCTGGGCGATGATGAACTCCATCGCCTGGTTGACCGCGTCGGTGGTCGCCTTGCCGACGTTGTCCTTCTCGAACCCCGCGAGGTCGCCGGTGAGTCCGCCGAGCTTGGAACCGTGGTAGCCGAGCTTGAGGCCGCGCTTGCCGCTCTTGCCGATCACCGACTTCGAGGCCTTGACCTGCCCCGTCGAAGAGTCCACCACGTAAATCGTGACGTTGATCTCGGCCGAGCCGGTGTCGGCGCCGATCGAAATGCCGGCGAAACCGATCCCGCCGCCGGCGCCTTTCGTGTCCTGCACGTGGGTGATCGCGCCTTTAACGAGCAGCTGCGCGGGCGTCATGCGGCCCATCTTCGGAGCCTTCTTGCCCCCGGCCGCCCTGCCGGAAGCCGCCAGGTCCTGCTCGGACATCGCCGCGCCGCGCATATCGGCCTCGCCGAGCACGATGAACTTGCCGGACTGCACCAGCTGGTCGGTCAGTATCTCGCCCCACGCGTCGCCGAGATTCCACCGGCCGGTCCAGTTGGCCTTGTTCTCGAACTTGGTCACCTGAATTGAGTAGCGCAGATTGCCTCCCTCTGCGAACAGCGCAGCGGAAGTCAGCGCCGCCAGCGCGAACGTAATCGTTTTTTTCATTTCGTTTCTCCTTTTGTTTTCAGTTAAGATCAAGACGGGGTTTGCGGTTTGGGGAAATCTTCACGCCGCCGGAGCGGTCGGGGGTTCATTGCGTTTCGCCCTCCGCATCATGACGAGCTTCCAGATCAGCGCGGCGGCGATCGCGAGCAGGATGCAGGCGAAAAGCGGACGGTGCGCGATCCACGCCACGGCGATGGTGACCAGCGTGCAGACGGCCGCGAGCAGGAACGACACGATTCCGGCGCCGAAACTCACGATACTGCCGAGGATCGGCAGCACGTCGGCGATCACCGACAGGGGTTTCAGCACGCCGCTCAAGCCGAAGAGCATCATCAGAAAACCGGCGAGCCGCAGCAGCCAGGTGACAATCGCGTTGGACCGCTCCGCCGCGGCGAACACGCCCGCCGCGTCCACGGCGCCGTCTTTCACATGCGATATGGAATTGCCGGTCTTCGCAGTGTAGGACATGAACGACGACCCGTTCTGCGCCGCGACGATCGTCACAGTGTGCGGTCGCACCACCTTGAACGTCACGCGCACATCGCCCACCTTCGGGTCGGGCGGAGCGCTCTCGACGTCGAAATATTCATTGGTGCCGACAGGTTTGTATTTCACCGCGAGCGGTTCGGAGCGGCCGATGGCGCGTATCTGCGAACTTTCAAGTTTGCGCACCCCGACAGAGACGTTGCGCGCGTACTGATCGGTGTCGCCGAGCTGCACCGGCGGCGGCGGGTTGACGTGGTCTTTCTCTTTGAAACCGTCGGAGTTCACCGCCTCGTCGCACCATTCCTTCGCGTAGGTGTAGGTGGTGGTGCGGGTGACGCTGCCGCCGACGTTGCGCTTTTCTTTCGTCTCGGACTCCTCGACCCACTGGTACATCTCGATCGAACGCTCCAGCCGGATGGCGTTTTCGGAAACGCCGAACTTGTCGTCTTTGAGGATGTCTTTGGTTTTGGCTTCGCCGATGACATGCACGAGCTTGCCTTCCATCGCGGGGTCGACGCTGTCGGGGGAGGCTTCGACGACGACTGCGGCGCCCTCGGCGTTGGTCTTGGTCGCGCGCACCGCCCTGCCTTCGTTCCAGAAAAGCAGGGGGAACGCGAGAATGAAGAGGACTATCCCCACGATAATACCTCTGAAGGAGCCGCCGATGCGGGACCCCCAGCCGATTTTCACGGTTTCAGTATATGCCATTTTTCTTCTCCGTTGCGTTCAGTTGCGTTCACCCGGCCGACACCCGACCGTCTATTCGCATAGTTTAGCAAATCTGCGCGCCGCGCGCAATCACCGAACATGAAGCCGCAGGGCGTCAGCGGAGCCCGATCAACGCGAGGGGGTTGTCGCGGCCGATGGTGCGGCACTCGCTTTCGGTCAGCCCGATGCGGTCCTGCAGCAGTTTCATCATCTTCGCCATGGGCGTCGTCGCGCCGACGAGACAGTTGCGCGCCGGATTCCACAAAAGCCCATTCGGCTCCAGACGCGCATGCGCACCACATACCTCATACTCGCCCGGCGGCATTCCTGCGGGATACTGCGCATCCGAAACGGCAATGAGGCGCTTGAGCGGAACGGCGCGGCAGTAGAGCTTCAGCATCGTATCCGGCAGATGGTGTCCGTCCGGAATGAACATGATGGACGCGCGATCCTCGACGAGCGCCGTGAAGATGATGTTGTCGTGGCGGTTCACCTCGTTCGGAATCCCGTTGCCGAGATGCGTGAACGCCTTGGCTCCGGCGGCAAGACACGGTTCGAGCTGGGCGGGGCTTGTCGCCATCTGGTGGCCGAGCGAGGCCACTACGCCCTGCGCAGAAATCGCCCGGACGAATTCCTGCGCACCCTGAACCTCCGCAGCAACGTTGACCATTCTGACAAGCCCCTCCGCCGCATCCTGAAACCGGCCGAAGAGCGCAAGGTCCGGCGGGCGAACCCATTCGACGGGGTGCGTCCCCACCGCGCCAGGCTCCGGCGAGATGAACGGCCCCTCAAGGAAGAATCCGAGTATTGCACGTTCACATTCGGCATAACGCTTCCTCGCCGCGGCAATGGCGCGGATCGTGCCCATGAGCATTTCCGGATCGCCCGTCACGAGCGTCGGCATGTAACCGACCGTTCCATCTTCCGCAAGGCGCTTCGTCACGGCTTTCACCGCCTCGACGGAAAGTCCGGGGGCATTGAAGTCGACCCCCGCATAGCCGTTGATCTGAAGATCGATCCAGCCTTCCGTCTTCATTTCTTTTCCTCCAGCCTTTCAAAGAACCCGTCAACAGTCCTGCGTGCGTCTGCGCCATCCGGCAGAAGAGCCGTTCCGAGCGCAAGGCAGACAACCGTCGCCGCCGCCGTGAGCGGGAACGACCAGACCATCTCACGCAAAAACGGCCATTTCGCTCCGGCCGAGAAAAGCGCAAGCCCGAAGGCGATTCCCCCGACAAGCCCCGCCATGCCGGCGCGGCGCGAAAGGCGGCGAACCAGCAGCCCGCCAAGCATCGGAATCGCAATCGGCGGCAGAAAGACCCCGAATATCTTGTTTGAGAGGTTGAAGAGGTCGTCCGCTCCCTGTACGTACTGCATCACGAAGGTGAGGCCGACGACTATGCCGCCCACAACCACCGTCGCGACGCGCGCGGCGATCATGCCGGCCCTCGCCGACGAGTTCTTCGCGATCTTGCGGTACAGTTCGTTCGTGACCACGGAGGCTGCGGCGTTGAAGTTGCCGGCGAGGGAGCTCATGGTCGCCGAGAACATGGCCGCGATAACCATGCCGATCATGCCGGCGGGGAGCACCTCTCGGCATAGCGTGGCATAGACGGCGTTCATGGCGTTGGCGTCGTTCAGGTCCAGGGACGGGATGAAGACGCGCGCGGCCATCGCCGGGAAGAAGAACAGCGGCGGCCCGGCGAAGAGAAGCGCCGCGACGAGATACGCCATCTTCTTCGCGTCCTTCTCGCTCTTCGTGGAGTAGTAGCGCTGCACGAGCGACCAGTTCGTCGAGAGCGTGGAGCCGACGCAGCAGAGGAACACGAGCATGTAGATCCAGGTGTACTTCTGCGAAGGGTGTCCGGCGGTCTCTTCGGCCGTGAGGCTGAAGAACCCGTCTGGCACCCGGTCGAGGAACACCTGGAAGCCGTGCACGATGCCGGCGCCGCCGTCCAGCGACGCGAGACGCCCGAGGCATAGCGGCGGCAGGGCGAAGACGACAGCGAGAATCACGAAGAACTGGATGAAGTCGCACGCGAGCGTCGCCTTCAGCCCGCCAAGAAACGTGTAGGCGATGATGATCACGCCGGAGACGCAAATCGACCAGAAAAGCGGAAATCCCATCCCGACGCCGACAACCGTGCCGATCGCGAGCAGCTTGAGGGCGTTGTCGAGAAGCTGCATCGGAAGCCCCAGTACGGCAAGCGTAGAGCACATCCGCGGCGTGTAGCGCGTCGCAATGTAGTCGATTGGCGAACCTGTAGCCGCGCGCCGCCAGCGGACCGCCAGGAACCATGCGCCCAGCAGGACAGCCGGAACGGAGAGCCAGCTCACCGTCACCGGCACCCAGCCGAACTTGTAGGCGAGCGCGGAATACATCACGAACGCGAGCGCCGAGAAGCTGTTCATGTAGAACGAGATGCCCGAAAGCCACCACGGAACCGTCTTGTCGCTGCCGAAGAACTGGTCGGAGGATTTCGACCGGCGGCTGTAAAAAAGACCGACGCCGACCATCACCGCGAAGAACGCGGCGATGACGGCGTAGTCGGCCGGCGCCAGCGGCGAGGCGTCGTTCATTTGCCCTTGCCGGCGGCTGCCTTTTTCGGCTCGGTCTTGGCGGGCTCGGTCTTGGCGGGCTCGGACTTCGGCGGCTCCGGTTTGGCCTTGACGAGGTCTTTGCGGGTCTTCATCATGTTCTCGGCCGAATACGAGGATATGGTGAATATCCACTTGCGGTCGTCAAGCTTGAAGTAGCGGTCGCCGCCGCCCTTCACCGTGTTGCCGACGGTGGCGGTTCGCTTGACGGTGTTCGAGCCTTCGGTGAACGTGACCTCGTAGACGTAACCGGTCGCGAAGCCGAGTTCCGCCTCGGTCAGTTTCGGGTCGGCGACGGAATTGAAGTCGAGGTACGACAGCGCCGAGTCGAGCGAATACGTCTTCGAGGTGTCGAGTTCCTCTTTCGGGCCGAGCCCTTTGAGCGTCCAGGTGCTGTTGGTGCCCTTCTCGAGTTCGACGGACTCCTTGCCGTGTCTGAAGGCGACCGCCTTGACGTCGGAGGAGGATATGGAGGCGATGCGGGTGTTGCACCACTGTTTTACGTCGCCGTCGAACGCGTCGAGCTGGTCGGAGAGCAGCACCGTTTCGCCATCGAAAAGCGCGTAGCGGCCGTGGCCCCACTTGGAGTGCTTGTCGCCGAGCGCGAGCTTGACCAGTTCTTTGCCGGAAGCGTCTTTCAGGGTGACGGGGGTGGTTTTTTCGAGCTTTTTGCCGCGCACCACCTGGCCGACCTTGAGTTCGGGGCCGAGCTTGAGCAGATTTTCGGCGATTTTGTCGCGGTCGGCCGGGTAGCCGTGGCAGGTTTCGACGGTCCAGCCCTTCTCGCCGGCGGCGAGCGTCAGCTTGCCGCCGATTTCGACGCGCGCGACGTCGGCGAGTTCGAAAGCCGGCGTCACGCGCCTGCCGTTGAGTTTCGGGGCGGAGGAACCGGCCCCGCCGTTGAGGAAATACGCGGCTGCGCCGAGCACCACCGCGGCGGCGCCCAGCACCGCCAGATTTTTGTTAGTCATTGTATCAGCTCCTTTGTCTTACGATGCCGCGGAACAGCCCGAGAAGCCCGACCAGCAGCGGAACCAGCCCGATGTTGACGCACTTGAGCAGCCGCCCGAGCGAATCGATGTCGGCGTTGCGCTCCTTGCGCACCTGTTTCAGGCGTTTGCGCATGTCGGACTGCGCCTTGCGCAGCTTGAGTATTTCGTCCTGCTGTTCCTTGGAGAGGATGAACCTTTCGTTGCCGCTCTTCTGTTTCTGCAGGGCCTGGAGGCGCTGCTGGGTGGTCTGGAGCTCCGCCTCGTAGCGGACCATTTCGTCCTGGAACTGGCGCGTCGCCTTCGCCTCGAGTTCGTTGACGACGTCGAAGGGCCGGTCGGAGGCGCCGCGCGATCTGACGCCGATGAGTTCTTCGCGGCCCGCGAACTGCTCGATCACGTTGGAGAACAGCGTGAGGTTTTCGTTGATCAGCTGCGGGATGTTGCCGAAGGGAGTCTTCATCATGCGCACGCAGAAATCGTCGGCGAGGAAGTCGGTGTCGGCGAAGAGGATGACCGAGCTCTTGCCCTCGGCGAGCGCCTTGGAAACGTCGTTGGTGCCGTCGGGCCCTTTCGGGAAGGCGGTTTTGAACGTGCCGGAGAGCCGCGCGGCGAGGATGCGCGCGGAACCGTCGGGCTTCATGTCCTTGACGTCACCGCCCATCTGCAGCGACATTTTGTCGGTGAAGCAGGAGTTGTCTTTCGACGTGGAGATGACCGGAGAGAAAACGAGGCCGTCGTACTTCTTCTCGAAGGAGAAAGCGCCTGCGAACGGCATCATGACCTGCGAAAGCCGAGAAACGAGGATGTCGCCCTTGTCCATGTTCTCCCTGGACAGCGAGAGGAACGCCGGGTTGTCGTCGACGCCGCCCTGCTGGTTGTTGAGCTTGGTGGCGGCTTCGAGGTCGCAGGTGATTTTGGAGGGGTCGAACTTGACGCCCCACGCGTCGAAGAGCTTGCCGAGCGTGGAGGGACCGTCCATGCCGCGCATCTGCCCCATCATGGGGTTCTGGTTCTGGCGCTGGGCGAGCATGTCTTTGATGCTGAACGGGTCGACGCAGGCGATGAGCTTGCCGCCGCGGAGGACGAACTGGTCTATCGCGTAGAGGGTCTTGTCGGAAAGGTCTTTCGCGTGGAGAAGGACGAGGGTTTTGACGTCCCCGTCGATTTCATCCGCGTCGGTGGCGACGGTCTTGACTTCGTAGTCTTTGGCGAGTTCGGCGAAAGCGGCCCAGCCCTGCGGCGGACGCTGGCCCATCTGCATCATCATCGGGTTCATCTGCCCGCCCATGACGTCGGGCAGGGAGGTCATGACGCCGAGAACCGGTTTTTCCGGCCAGGCGACGCGGGTGACGAGGCGGGTGAGGTCGTACTCGAGGGTGGACTCCGTCCGCGGCGAAAGCACGCCGAGGGTTTCTTCGCGGTCGCCGCAGACTGCGGTCACGCCGAAGTAGACCGGCGAGCCGAAGGGATTGACCGTCTGGGGTTCGATGCCGTAGCGCTGCGCCCATTCCTCTTCGTCGGAATCCGGCTTCGGGTCGTAGGTTTCGACGGTGAGGCGGCCGCCTGCGGCGCGTTCGTATTCTTTAAGCAGGTTGCCGACCTGGGCCGCGTAGGTTTTGAGCTGCATGGGCATGTCGGCCGCCGATGAACTGACGTAGTACTTGAAGGTGACGTCGCCGTCGAGTTTCGCGAGCACGGCCTTCGAGCCGTCGGAGAGCGTGTAGAGGTTCTCGGCGGTGAAGTCGCCGCGCAGCGGCAGCGCGGCGAGGATGATATCGGCAGCGCAGACGACGACGGCGGTGGCTACCAGGCCGGTCACGCCCTTGGAGGCGCCGCGGCGCCCGTCGGTGACGGTTTTCGCGGCAGTGAGCATGAAAACGGCGAGACCGACGTAGTAGCCGACGTCGGCGAGGTCGATCACCCCGCGGCGCAGCGCTTCGAAGTGGGTGAGCAGCGAGCAGCCGGCGATGCCGTTGACGATCGCGGCGGGCACCCCCCAGTTGGCCACGGCGGTCGTGACCGGGTCGAACCCGATTATCAGCAGCGCGAACACCATGGCCAGCGAGATGACGAAGCCCACCACGCTCGAACGCGAGAGCGTCGAGGCGAAAAGGCCAACCGCGGTCGCCGCGCCGGCGAGCAGCAGCGAGCCGACGTAGCCGCAGAACACCACCCCCCAGTCGGGCGAGCCGAGGTAGCCGGCCGTCAGCGCGACCGGAAACGTCAGCGCGAGGGCGACGCCCATGAACGCCCACGCCGCGAGAAACTTGCCGATCAGGATCTCCCACGCGGTCATCGGCAGCGTGAGGAGGACTTCGGCGGTGCCGTTGCGGCGTTCGTCCGCCCAGAGGCCCATCGTCGCCGCGGGCACCAGCAGCAGGTAAACCCACGGGTGCCAGAAGAAGAACGGCGTGAGATCGGCCTGGCGGCGCTCGTAGAACATCGCCACCCCGAAGGTCAGAAACCCGATCAGCACGAGAAACGCCGTCAGAAACACGTAGGCGACCGGGGAGTCGAAGTAACTTCTGAACTCCCGTTTGAAAACGGCCTTGATGTTTTTCATTTTACTTCCCCTCCTTCATCGTCAGGTTGCGGAAGACCACGTCGAGTTTGCCGCTCGGATCGAGCGCCTTGAGTTCGGCGGGGGTGCCGTCGGCCTTGAGCTCGCCGCCGGCGATTATGATCGCGCGGGTGCAGACGGCGTCGACTTCTTCGAGAATGTGGGTGGAGATGATGATCGCCTTCTCGGCCGCCATCGCCTTGATCATCTCGCGCACGGTGTATTTCTGGTTGGGGTCGAGACCGTCGGTCGGCTCGTCCATGATCAGCACCGGCGGGTCGTGGATGATCGCCTGGGCGAAGCAGGTGCGCTGGCGGTAGCCCTTGGAGAGGGTTTCGATGGTCTGCCGCGCGACCGGCGCGAGGCGCGCCTTCTCGATTACCGCGGCGACCTTCTCGGCCCCGGCGCGCCCGGTGAAGCCCCGCACCGCGGCGGTGAACTTCAGAAAATCCTCCACCGTCATCGCGCGGTAGCTGGGAGCCGACTCCGGCAGATACCCTATGCACTTTTTCGCCGCGACGGGATCCGCCGCGATGTCGTGCCCGCAGACGACCGCCGTGCCGGAGGTCGGCGGCAGAAAGCCGGTGATCATCCGCATCGTCGTAGATTTACCCGCGCCGTTCGGCCCGAGAAAACCCAGCACTTCGCCCTTGCCGACGTTGAAGGATATCCCCTTCACCGCCTGGAAGGCGCCGAAGCGCTTGGTCAGGTTTTTAACTTCTAACATGTCGGTTTTGTCCTTTCGGAATGTGCCTGATATTATACCACAACGCCCCTTTTATGGGAACACCCCCCATGATACCCGTTTTTTGTCAACGGATTGTTAAGAAAACTGTTTTTTTGCCGCCGGCGAGGGTTTCGGCGCAGTTGAGGTAGTACGCGCGCACGCGCTCGTAGGCGTTGATTATGTCGAGTTCGCAGAGAACCCGCACCGACGAGCCGGGGTCTTCCGGCCCGACGCGCCCGAGCTGCTTGCGCCGGCACTCGCGCACGAATTCGTGCAGCTCCTTCGACTCCGCCTGAAGCGCCTCGACCGGTATCACCCCGCGCGGCGAGCGGATGAGCCCCGTAACCTCCGCCGCGAAACCCGTGATGCGGTCGTGAACCGTGAGCAGCAGCGCCAGCGAAACGTCGGACATCCGTTCGCGCTGCTTGCGCAGACGCTTCACGACCTTCAGAACCTGCGCGCATTCGTCGGAGATCGATTCCAGCTCGTCGGTGAGGCGCAGCAGCCGCTGCGCGCGCTCCGCGACGTCGATCGACAGCCGCTTGGACATGATGCCGCCGAGAAACTCCGTGACCTCCTTCTGCACGTTGTCGAGTATCTCTTCGCGGTGGACGATGTGCTTTTCGGTCTGCTCGTCGGCTTCGCCGGCGAGCACCGCGCGTACGCACTTCAGCAGATCGATGTTGGACGTCTTCATGAAATCGACTTCACTGAGCGCCTGGTCGCAGGCGATCACCGGCGATACTTTCGCGCCGATCCTGAGCGACGAGAGATGTGGCTTCTCGTTTTCGGGCTGCTTCACGAGCCGCTCGATGAAGCGGCAGAACGGGCGCACAATGGGGAAGAAAATCAGCCCGCGGCAGACCGCGAACACCGTGTCGGTGACCGCGATCGGGGCCATGATGCACGTGAGCACCTCCACCGGCTGGCCCGAAACCGTGGTGGTCGAGACCGCGTTCCAGTCCGGAAAAAGCGCCTGCCCCATCCGCACGAACAGGGGAAAGAACCACACCAGCGCGAAGGAGCCGGCCAGGTTCGAGAGGGTGTGCGAAAGCGCGGTGCGTTTCGCGTCGGCGGTGCCGCCGATCGCGGCGAGCCAGCCGGTCGCCGTCGTGCCGACGTTCGCCCCGAAGAGCACGGCGATTGCGACTTCGTATGAGATGAGCTGCTGCGCCGCGAGCGTCATCGCGATCGCGATCGTCGCCGCCGAGCTCTGGACGACCGCGGTCAGCAGCGCCGCGGCCGCCGCCACTTCGAAAACCCCGAGATACGTCGCCGCCGACATCGACTGGAACGCACGGGCGATTTCGGGGTTCTCCCTTATCGGCATCACGCCCTTCGACATGAAGTAGAGGCCGAGAAAGACGAGACCGAGGCCGATCACGGTGAGCCCGAGGTGGTGCACCCTCTCGCCGCGCAGGAAGAAATACATCGTGCCGCCCACCGCGAGCCCGGTGAAACCGAGCATCTGCGGGTCGGGCGCGTAGGCGATTATCCAGACCGTGGCGGTGGTGCCGATGTTCGCCCCGATCAGCACGGCGAACGCCTGCGGCAGGGTCATCAGCGCCGTCGAAACGAAGCCGACGAGCATCACGGTGATTATCGACGACGACTGCACGATGATCGTGGAGACGATGCCCGTGCCCACGCCGTACAGCCGGTGTTTCGTCGCGTGCGCCATGAAACGGCGCAACCCGCCGCTCGCCGCGGCCTGCAAGCCCTCCGAAAGGTGCTTCATGCCGAGCAGGAATATCCCCAGCCCGCCCAGCACGGTCAGCAGTATGACGAGCGCCTCCTTCATCCCGGAGCTTCACCGCCGCGCCGCAGCAGCCGCTTGAGCGCCTTCTCTATCCGCCAGGGGTAGAACATCCCGTACATGCCGATCACGGCGAACACGTAGGCGGCGGCGACGACTATCTGCACCGGCGCGAACCCGCCATCGGGCAGCATCGGCCGCGTCAGCTTGAACAGTTCGGCGGGTATCAGCATGAAAATGCCCATGATCGAGCGCGTAAGCAGGTTCTTGGGCATCCAGATCACGGTGAGGTAGGTGAGTACCGCGGCCATTATCCACAGCTGGCCTGGAAATCGCTTGAGCAGCATGTCGAAAACGTCGATGCCGATCGTGTCGCATTCATAGGCGGTCCAAAACCAGGCGACGGCGGTCAAAACCGCCGCAAGCACCTTCTGGTTTTTTTCGTCAATCATCTCTGCACTTGGAGGTGGGAAGCGGAGTTGAACCGCTGTAAGCGGATTTGCAGTCCGCGACCTAACCGCTCGGCCATCCCACCGGATAAGTTGACGCGTATTATATCAAATTCCCCGAGAAGCCGTCAACCGGTCAGGGACGCCTTCAGTTCCGCGAGCGTGTAGGGTTTGGCGAGAAACGCGTCGAAGGGATGCGCCGCGAACAGTTCGCGGATTTCCTCCTCGCGCGACCCCGACGACACCACAACCCTGACCGAGGGCGCGGCGAGGCGGAACGAATGCAGTAGACGCACCGTGTCGATGCCGCCGAGGTTGACGTCCAGAACGATGGCGCCGATGCGGTCGCCGAGACGGCGCAGCAACGCCAGCGACTCGTGCCGGTCCCGCGCGACGTGCGGGGTGACTTTCAGCGTCTTGAGCAGAAACGAGCACATCTTCAGGATCGCCTCGTCGTTGTCCACCACGAGAACTTCGCGGGGCAGAGTGCCGGCAGCGGCGGCCGGCGGCGGCGCAGCCGGCTCGGGCTGGCTCGACGCCGGCAGGAAAATCCTGAAGGTGGCGCCGCCGTTCATTTCACTGTCGACGCGGATGCCCCCCCCGTGCGCCTCGACGATCGTGCGGACAGTCGCCAGACCGAGCCCGCGGCCGATGGACTTCGACGACACGTAGGGGTCGAAAAGGCGCGGCAGAACGTCGACCCGTATGCCCGGCCCGTCGTCGGTGATGCTGATCACGACGCCCGGACCCGGCTGCAGCGGATGCTCCGAGCGGAAGGTCGCGCCGAGTTCGGCGGTCATTTCGCAGCGCTCGGTCGAAATCTGAATGTGGCCGGGATTGGAACCGATCGCCTCCGCCGCGTTTTTGACTATGTTGAAGATGACTTTCCAGAACTGGTTAGGATCGGCGTCGATGTCCGGCGCGTCGGGCGCGAGGTCGAAGGAAATGTCGATGTTCGGCCCGACGACGCCCTCCACGAGCATCTGTACGTCGTGAACGACGAACGACGGTTTGAGGCGGACCAGCGACATTTTCGACTCGCCGGCGAAAGCCATCAGCTCCCGCGTCATGGCCGAGCCGCGTTTCACCGCGTCGCGGACGGCGTCGAGGCGCGGGTCGTCGCCGTTGCCGGCCGCGGCGGCCGTCGCCTCGACGGTGCTGAGAATCACGGCGAGCACGTTGTTCACGTCGTGGGCGATGCCGGCGGCGAACAGGGTGAGCGACTCGCGCTTGAGGGAATCCAGCACACGGCGCTCCGCGGCGAGACGCAGCTCGTGCTCGGCGAACTCGCGGGTGTCGTCGCGGATAATCGCCAGCGCGAAGTGCTCGTCCATCTTCGTGAGCCGCAGTTCGAAATGCCGCCGGGAGGCCTCCGGCGCGGAGAAGTCTTCGAGCCGCACCTGTTCGACCTTGGCGCCGGCGAAGACGCGTGAAAGCGCCTCGGCGAAGGCGGCGATTCCGCCGAGGCCGTAGACCGCGCCGTCCGGGGGTTCGCCGGCGCGCAGCCCCGGCAGCGGGAACACCTCTTCGGGCTGTTTGGTGACGGACACGAGCCGGCCGCGGTCGTCGAAGACGGCCAGCGCGTCGGGCACTCCGTTGATGAGCGCGCGCTGGCGGATCTTCAGCTGGCCGAGCGACACGGTGTGCGCCGAAATCGTCTCCAGCAGGCGGTTGACGCTTTCGGCGAGCAGCGCGAATTCGTCGCGGCCGTCCCATTCGATGCGCGGGCAGTCGGCGTCTTCGTGGCGCTCGGCGAGGTAGCGCAGTTCACCGGTCATTCTCGTGAGCGGGTCGAGAAAAAGCCGCCCGTGCAGCCAGAAAATCGGAACGATGAGCAGAATGCCGGCCATCGCGACGAAGAACGTGAGCCGGCCGAGCGCCGAGCCGGTCACCCGCGCGAACGCCTGGGGCATCGACACGGCGATCGTCGAAATCGCGCGGCCCGAGATGTCCCTCACCGCGAAGACGGCCTCGAACGGCTCGGAATACACCTTCCAGAATCCGCCCGAATAAAAGTTCAGCGCCTCCGAAAGCATCGGGGCGAGACCGAACGGGTTTTCCTCCGCAGCCGGCGGGCGGCGCGCCGTCGCGGCGACCGGCGCGTTCGGGCCTTTCACGCGGACGTCGTAGGCCGCGTGCGACTCGCCCACCTGGGCGGCGAACCGCATCATGTCGAAAGGCGCGCCGATGACCAGGTTGATCGCGTCGTCCGGCCGCCGCACGAGCGTGACGTAGTGGGTGACGCCTCCGATGCGCATTATGCCGAGCGGGGAACGGTCTCGGTCTTTATCCATGCCGTGTTCGATCCAGCCGGCTATCCGCACCGCGTAGTGGCGGAGCGCTTCGGCGTCGAGCCGTTCAACCGCCCCGCCGCGGCGCTGCGCGGCCGAGCGCAGTTCGCCCTTCATCGAATAGCCGGCGATGAACGACAGGTCCCGGGCGTCTCCGGACGCAAGCACTTCTTCGGCCGGCCGGCCGGCGGCGAGACTGGCCGCGAAAGCGCCCACCCGCGGCGCCGTCGCCTCGCGCATCCTGCCGGCGTTGCGGTACGCGAGACGCGCGATGTCGAGGCCCACGTCTTTCACCTGCTGCTCGGCTTCGCGCACGAGATGCACCAGCACGACGCGGCCGCCAACGTAAAAAACCGCGAGAATCAGCAGCAGAAAAGTCGCGGTCATCAGCGAATACCGCGTGCGTATCGACCGCAGCCCGCCGTAGAAATTGCCCTTGCATTCCTTGCCAGACGACGCGTCATTCATGCCGGTTCTCCTTCCGTTACGCGGCGCGTTTGCCGTAACCGTCGGCGGACGCTTTCCAGACGAAAAGGAAAAGCGCCATGCCGACGAGCGCGAAGCCGGCGATGGAGGCGAGGGTAACGCCCCAGCCGAAGTGTTCTTTGATCAGCGCGATGCCGAGCCCGGAGACGATCGTCGAAGCGTAGCCCATGATTCCGGTAAAGCCGTTCGCCATCGCCGCCGCCTCCTTGGTGGCCTGGTTGGCGGCGACAATGCCGACAAGCGCCTGCGGCCCGTAGATGCAAAAGCCGGTGCCCATCAAAAGAAGCGTCGCCCACAGGCTGGACGCGCCTGACGGCAGATACCAGAATCCGAAGGCGAAGAGAGCGGCCAGAAGCATGCAGAACACGCACGTCCTCACGCCACGTCCCTTGAACATCTTGTCCGTCACCCAACCCGCAAAGACGGTGCCCACGACGGCCGCAAGCTCGAAGGCGATGATCATCAGGCCGCCCTTCTCCACAGGGATGCCCTTGTACTGCTTGAGGAACGTGGGCCCCCAGTCGAGGAAGCCGAAACGGACGATATAGACGAAGAAGTTTGCAATCGCCACGCACCAGATCACCTTGTTGCCGAATACCAGCCTGCGGCGGTCGGCCGTGGTGATCTGCGCGGATGGCTTGGCGGCGGCATCTATCTCCAGCTCGTGTACACCGGCTTCGGCGGGCGAATCCTTTACGCAGAAAAAGCAGAACACGGCAGCGAGGCCCGCGAGCGCCGCCGGCACGTAGAAGCACCATCTCCAGCCGAAGCCCAGCCAGAAGAGAAGCGAGCAGAGCCCCAGCGCCGCGAACGCGCCGAACGAGTGCGACGTGTTCCAGATGGACATCTTCGTCGCGAGCTCCTTCGGATGGATCCAGTGCGTGAGCATCTTCGCGCACGGCGGGAAGCCCATGCCCTGCGTCCAGCCGTTCAGGATCCAGAACGCCGCAAAGAGGATCGTCAGCGACGAGCAGCCGAAGAGGAAGTTCATCAGCGCCGAGAGCGCGAGGCCGATCGTCATGAAGATGCGCCCGTTGAGGCGGTCGGCCCAGAAGCCGTTCACGAAACGGCTCAAGCCGTAGAGAACGCCGTGGACGGTCATGATCGTGCCGAGCGCGTAGGTGGAGATGACGCCTTCCTCCAGCATGCCGGGCTGCGCCATCGATAGGTTCTTCCGCGTCACGTAGAAAAACGCATACGCGATCATGCTGCAGATGATGAAACGCCACTGTCCGCGTCTGAACGCCGTCTCCCGCCCGTCGGCGGCCTTGATTGCGTCGGTTGCCATGATCACCCCCTTATAGCTTCCACTTCGTCGAATGTGTCCACCACCGCCGCCGGCGGGGTGCCGGCGTATCTGTCGAGATCTTCGCGCGTGGTCTCGCCCGAGAGCACGCAGACGAAATCGACGCCCGCGTTGTCGGCGATCGCCTTGTCTGTGTAGAGCCGGTCGCCGACGACGGCGATCTCCTCCGGCTTGAACTTCGCCAGCACCGGCGCGAGCAGCGTCGGCGAAGGCTTGCCGAAGACGTGGCTGGGCTTCATTCCGTTCGTCGTCTCGAGGAATCGCATCATGCCGCCGATGTCCGGGATGGGTCCGTGCTCGGACGGGCAGCAGGTGTCAGGATGCGTCGCCACGAAGTCGACGGGAGTCTGGTTCGCGGGCCTTATCGGACACATCGGACTCGGCGGCACGTTGCGGCCGTTCCAAAGCTGGCACGCCTTGCGGAGCTTCTCGTAGGTGAGCTCTTTGTCGTATGTGAGCGCGATGAGTTCGTTCCGTTCGGGATCGAACTCGAAGCGGACCCCCGCGTCCGCCAGCTGCGCGGCCATGTGCGCCGTCACTTTTTCGCTCGCGATGAGGTAGACCGAACGGCAGCCTTTCCCGCGGATGTACGATTCGAGCGTGATGAGCGGCGTGAGTATCTGCTCCGGCGTCACCGGTATCGCAGCGCCCGAGATCTTCTTCATGTATTCTTCGGGGCACTTCGAGGTGTTGTTCGTGAGGTAGTAGTAGCTGAACCTGCCGCTCCGGGTGTTTTCAATCACGAAGTCCACCGCCGGCTTTATGGGGTCCGGCCCCATGAACAGTGTGCCGTCGAGGTCGCAGACGAATGCATTCTTCTTTCTTATGTCGAACATGAGCGCGATCCTCCCGAGGTTATCGCCCCGCCTGCACGCACCACACGCCGCCGGCGCCGAAGAGCTTTTCCGAAAGTTCGGGCATAAGGCCGAGGCGGTCCACGAGATCGAGCCCGAAATAGCGGTTGCGCATGTAGGGAACGCCGGAGAAGGTTTCCCTGAGCCTGGCGCGGGAGACGCCGATCATCTCCGGTTCGTACGGTGCGCCGGCGGTTTTGAGCGCTTCGCGCACCTCGCCGAACGGCATTATCTGCCCGCGCATTTTCGCCGAGAGCGACGGCCAGGCGATTTTGACCGCGGCGAGCTCTGCCCGCAGTTTGTCCGGCGGCGTGTACTTGGCGGCCATTTCGCTTTCGGCGCGCGCGATGTGGGCGGGGCGGTCGCCGTACACCGCCGGGAAAGTCGCCTTGAGCGCGTCGAACGTCGGCCACCATTTCTCCGCCGCCGCGTCGACGTCGAGCGCGGCGAGGTCGCGCCCGAGCAGGAACTCCAGCGCGGCGGTTGAAACGAGCGTGCCCACGCCGACTTTGAACCCGTGTGAAACAGGCCTTCCGTTGAAGGAGAGATCCTCCATGTCCCAGTAGTGCGAGAACTGGTGTTCGGTGCCGCTCGCCGGTCGCGACGAGCCCATCGCCTGCATGGCGAAGCCGCTCATCACCAGCCCGGCGCAGAGCTTTTCCACTTCGGCGACGTCGCCGGCCGCGCAACCCGCGGGGTTTTTCAGCGAATCGCGCAGAGGCTCCTGCACGAAACGCCAGGCGTCGGCGTGAATCGCCTCCGAACCGACGGCGGCGGCGAGCATCCAGTCGGCCCCGGCCGGCACCTTCGCGATGAGATCGGCGTAGCCGGAAGCCGTCATCTCGCCCGGCGCCGCGGCCGCCACCGCTGAATCGACGATGCAGCCGAGGGGCGCCCGGCAGGGCATCGTCTGCTTGATGCCGTCTTTGGTGATCGACGCGCCGTAACTCGTGTAACCGTCCATCGACGCGGCGGTTCCGACCACCATGTATCTGAGCCCGAGCTGGTCGGAAGAAAGCTTGACGGTGTCGTTGATCGTGCCCGAACCGACCGCGACCGGAACCGCCCCTGCGGCCGCGACCGCTCCCCGCACCTCGTCCACCCAGCGGTATTCGGCGTGGAACGGCTCGCCGCCGGGGCACACCACGTGCTCGACCGTCTCCACGCCCGCCTTTTCGAGCAGGGCGCGCACGCGCCCGCCGGCCACCGCCCGCGTGCGCGGATCGTCCACCACCACCGCCTTTTTCGCCCCCGGGAAAATCTCCCGGAACATCCCGGCGGCGGCTTCTGTCGCGCCCGCGCCGATCACGCAGGCGCGGGTGTCCGTCGTCTGCCGGAGCGCCTCTTCGATCATGTTCATGCTCGCTGTTTCTCCGTTTCTCGCTTTACATGTTGGCGGTGGCCACGAGATCCACCCCCGTCTCCGCCACGTTCGGGATTATGACGTCGCCTATCGCGACCGGCAGCTGCGCCGCCGCCTGGTGCATGGCGAAGAGGACCGCGTCGATCTTCGCCTTCGGCACCGGAACCTTCGTCTTCACCGGCAGCGGCTTGCGCATGCCGGCGACGCGCACGAGCCCGGTCACCATCCGCGTCGGATTCGTCACCTCCGATTTCGCGTACGCCTCCCCCTTCGGGCACGCGTTGCCGCTCACCGACACCGCGCCGCCGGCGGCGGAAACGTCCATCTCGCAGCCGCGCGGACAGCTTATGCAGATCATTTTCACGTCCGCCGAACCTCCTTTGCGTAAAGCGCCGCGCTGCGCCCGGCGATTTCCGAATCGCGGCTCACCCAGTCGACGAGATCGTACACCCTCACAACATTGCCGCCGGCGAAAATGCCGGGCACGCTCGTCGCCATCGTTTTCGGGTCCACCTTCGGCCCCCGCGTCGCCGGATCCATCTCCGCCCCCGCCTTGCGCGTCAGTTCGTTCTCGGGTATGAGCCCGCACGAAAGCACGAGCGTGTCGCAGTCGTAGTGCGTCTCGGTGCCGGGCACCGGCCGCAGCAGGTCGTCCACCGCCGACACCTTGACGCCGGTCACGTGTTCGCGCCCCTCGACTTCGGTGACGGTGTGGGAGAGGATGAGCGGTATGTCGTAGTCGTTCAGGCACTGCACCACGTTGCGCATCAGCCCCGAACTTTTCTTCATTATCTCTATGCAGGCGAGAACTTTAGCGCCGGAGAACGTGAGTCGCCTCGCCATGATGAGCCCGATGTCGCCCGAACCCAGTATCACCACGCGCTTGCCCGGCATGATGCCGTCCATGTTGACGAGCCGCTGCACGGTTCCGGCCGTGTACACCCCCGCCGGACGCGTGCCCGGCGTCATCAGCGCACCGCGCGGGCGTTCGCGGCAGCCCATCGCGAGCACCGCGGCGGCGGCGCGGCAGGTCTTGAGGCCTCCCCGCGGCGACATGGCGGTTATTTCGATGCGCCCGCCCGCCGGCGCCGCGCTTACGTCCATAACCGTAGTGCCGCACACGACGCTCACCCCGCGCTCCACCGCCATGTCGATGTAGCGCTGCGCGTATTCGGTGCCGGTCAACTCCTCCTGAAAACGGTGCAGCCCGAAACCGTTGTGGATGCACTGCTGCAGAATGCCGCCCGGCGCGTCGTCGCGCTCGATCACGACCACCGACCCCGCGCCGGCGTCTTTCGCCGCGCAGGCCGCCGCGAGACCGGCCGGTCCCGCGCCGATCACCGCCACATCGACTTCGACCGTCGAATCGTCAAGCCGCCCGGCGGCCGCCGCTTTCAACTCCTTCGGCGCCGTCTTGCGCGACAGCAGAAAAGACTCCGGCGGCAGACCCAGTTCGGAACCTAGTATCTCGATGAGCCGCGGCGTGCAGAACCCGCCCTGGCAGCGGCCCATGCCGGAACGCGTGCGGCGCTTGACCCCGTCGAGCGTGCGCGCCCCGACCCGCGCCCGGATCGCGGCTCGTATCTCCCCCTCCGTCACCCCTTCGCAGCGGCAGACCACCCGTCCGAAACCAGGGTCGCGCTTCACCAGCGCAGCCAGTTCCGCCGGCTCCATGTCGCGGGTCTTCGGCCACCAGCTCACGTCGCTCGACACGATCGAGGGGTTCTTGCGCGACGCCCCGAGCTGCGCCGCCACGCGTTCCGCCAGCCAGACACCGATGGCGGGAGCGGAGGTGAGCCCAGGCGATTCCACGCCGACGGCGTTGAAAAAGCCCGGCGCGTCCGTCGCTTCGCCGAGAATGAAATCGCCCACCGTCGTCTCGTGGGCGCGGAGGCCCGAGAACTCGGTGATGACCTTGCCGAGCGGCAGCCCCGGCCACGTGCGCCGCGCGCCCGCCTTCGCCTTCTCGAGACCGGCGTACGTGGTGGCCCGGTCTTCCTTGTCTGGTATGTCCTCCGCCGTCGGCCCGACGATTATAGTGCCGTCCACCGTCGGCGAAACGAGAATGCCCTTGCCCATCTTCGACGGCGTCTGGAACACAGTCGCCGAGAACGCGCCGTCTTCGTCCTTGTCAAGCATGAGATATTCGCCGCGCCGCGCGCGGATCGAATATTTGGTCGCCGAGACGAGATTGTTGAGTTCGTCGGAGTGGATTCCGGCGCAGTTCACGACAGCCTTCGCCGCGAATCCGCGCCCGTCTTCGCAGACGAGCCGCCACCCGCGCCCGACGCGTTCGACCGCGGCGACCTTCGCGTCGAAAACGAACTTCACCCCGTTCGCCGCGGCGTTCTCCGCCAGCCGGAACGTCAGTTCGTACGGACAGCATATACCGCCGGTCGGCGCCCACAGCGCCGCGGTCGCCTCCCGCGAGACGTTCGGCTCGCGCCGGCGCAGCTCGTCGCCGCCGATGATCTCCACCGGCACCCCGTTGACCGCCGCGCGCCCGGCGAGTTCGCGCAGCGTCGCCTCGTCCCCCGCGCCGAAGGCCAGCACCAGCGAACCGTTGCGGCGGAACGGCGCTTTCAGCTCGCGGCACACCTCTTCGAACATCCGGTTGCCGAGCACGTTGAACTTCGCCTTGTTCGTGCCGGGCTTCGCGTCGAAACCGGCGTGGACTATCG
>JAGCAM010000010.1 GCA_017652705.1 Kiritimatiellia bacterium
GGCGGCCAGCGCCGCCGCGTAGGCGTCGCGCTCCCGGCGGGTCGCGCCCGGACGGGAATGCAGCGCGCAGTATCTGCATTTCCGCCGGCAGAACGGGAAATGCACGTAGAGGTGGTCAGCCAAACCACTTTCCGATTGCATCAACCCGGTCGAGTTTCTCCCACGGGAAAATCCGGCGGCCGAAGTGGCCGTACGCGGCGGTGTCTTCGTAGCACCAGCCATTCGGCCGGAGCAGCTGCAGGTCTTCCGTAAGCGCATACGGGCGGAAGTCGAACACCTTGCCGGAGGCGAGCATTTTCTCGATCATCTCGTCGGTGACGCCTTCTTTGGCGGTGCCAAACGTCTTGACGCAGAAGCTCACCGGCGTGTCGAGGCCTATCGCGTAGGCGACCTGGACCTGGCAGCGGTCGGCGACGCCGGCGGCGACGAGGTTTTTCGCCGCGTAGCGGGCGTAGTACGCGGCGGAGCGGTCCACTTTCGACGGATCCTTGCCGGAAAAGGCGCCGCCGCCGTGCGCGGCCATTCCGCCGTAGGTGTCGACGATGATTTTTCGTCCGGTGAGGCCGGAATCGCCGCACGGCCCGCCGATCACGAACTTGCCGGTCGGGTTGATGTGGAACGTCGTCTTCTTGTCCATCAGCCCGGTTTTCACGAGGTAGGTCCTGGCCAGTTTTTCGATTTCGGCGTATTTCGCGGCGGTCGCCCCGCTTTCGGTCGTCTGGTGGGAGATGACCACGGTTTCGATGCGGGAGGGGACGCCGTCTTTGTAGGCGATCGATATCTGGCATTTCGCATCGGGGCGCAGCCACGGGCACTTGCCGCGGTGACGCAGTTCGGCGAACATTTTTAGGAGCGCGTGAGAATGCACGACCGCGGCCGGCATGAAACTCTCGGTCTCGTTCGTCGCGTAGCCGAACATCATGCCCTGATCGCCGGCGCCCTGTTTGTATTTCGAGCGGCGGTCGACGCCGCGCGCGATGTCAGACGACTGCCCGTGCAGCCGCGAGATGTATTCGAAGGTCTTCCACGAAAAACCCTCGCCCGGCCGGTCGTAGCCGATGCGCTTGATCACCCGTTCGGCGATCTGCCTGATGTCCAGTTGGGCGAAACCGCGGCAGGTTACCTCGCCGAGGTTCAGCACCAGATCGGGCCCGACCGCGGTTTCGCACGCGACCCTGGCGCCGGGGTCGGCTTTGAGGCACGCGTCGAGAACCGCGTCCGAAATCTGGTCGGCCACCTTGTCGGGGTGCCCTTCGGAGACGGATTCGGAAGTGAAGACGTGTCTGTGGCTTGTTTTCTTTTTCATAAGTCCCTTTTGCTGGCGGCCTCCGTTTTATACGCGGCGTCAAGCGCGTCCAGCCTGTCGTGCAGCGAAAGCTTGAACGGCAGTTCCATGCACAGCGGCCGCAGCAGCCGGAACACCCTGCCCGAGCAGCA
The DNA here is from genome assembly GCA_017652705.1 of Kiritimatiellia bacterium. Lineage (GTDB taxonomy): Bacteria > Verrucomicrobiota > Kiritimatiellia > RFP12 > UBA1067 > UBA1067. The sequence goes on from JAGCAM010000010.1 coordinate 1,438, forward strand.
TTTGATTTCGCCCGGCACCGCGCCGCGGAGCACCAGCGCGTTGAGCACCCGCGAGGGCATCGCCTGCCACAGGTCGCGCAGACCGCCGTCCGGCGACGCCGAAGCGCGTTCGTCGAGCGCGGTTTCGCCGGTGGCGGAGTCGACGCCCTTGAGCGAATACACGCTGCGCGCCCGCGGTTCCGCGGTCATGACGTGCAGCAGCAGCCGCAGATCGACTTCGAGGGCTGAGCCGCGGTCGAACGGCATGTCCTGGGCCTTCTTCACCAGTTCTTCCGGAAACTCCACTTTTTCGGTGTGCGGCGGAGGGTCGGGTATTTCCAGCGGCGCGTCCTCCCACTCGCCGTCGGCGCGTTCGACCCTGGCGAAGACCGCCTTGTCCGCCGCGAAGCGCATCGGCAGCGCGCGGTCGGCCTCGATGCGGAGCATCACGCCGGAGGCCTCCCCCAGGACGGCGGCGGCGATTTTGCGCCCGGCGGCGGCGGCGGCGGCCGGCACGTAGCCGGGGTCGTGGCGGAAGATCGAGACCCGGCCGTCTTCGAACACCACCATTTCGAGATGGGGCATTTCGGCCGGTGTGGTGTAAAAGCCGAAAAAGCGGTCCGCGCGCCATCTGATGTAGTCATGCATGGTCTGCCAGCCCTCGAGCATCAGGAAGCGCACTTTGACGGGCCTGCGTTCGCCCCGCAGCACCGAGCAGAAATAAGGGAACGCGGTTCCGCGCGGTTTGACCGCGAAATTGTACTGCTCGAGCATCCCCCACAGCCCGAGCGCGTCCATCTTGGCGCCGGTTTCCTCTGGCCCGCCGCGCGTCATCCGATCGAACTTGACACTTTGAACACGGCCATGAGAATCGCGATCGCGACGAAGCCGACCACCGCCGCGATCGCGACGATGAGAATCGGTTCCAGCGCGTTGGTGAACGTGGCGATGTTGCGGTCCATGTCTTTCTGGTAGCGGCGGCCGATGTGCTCCAGCGACGAGACCATGTCGCCGGCCTGTTCGCCGACGGCGAGCATGTCGGTCATCATTTTCGGGAACACGCCCGAAGAGGCGAGCGGACCCGAGATGGTGGTGCCGTCGGTCACCCGCTGGCGGGCGGTCCGCAGCGCGTTGCCGATCACGGCGTTGCCGCACGTCTCTTCGCAGATTTTCAGCGCGTGCAGGACGTTCACGCCGTTGGCGAGCAGGGTTTTCAGGGTGTACGCCAGCGACGAATACGCCCCGGAGGCGACGATGCCGGCGATGAGCGGGGCCTTGAGCTTCCACCCGTCGATCTTGCGCACGCCGGCCGCGGTCTTGCGCCATCTGCCGAACGCCACGCCGGCGGCGACGGCGATTATCGCCAGCAGCCAGCCGTAGTGGATCAGGCCGTCGGACATGCCGATCAGGATGCGCGTGGGGAGCGGCAGCGCCGCGCCCATCGAGTCGAACACCTTCTGGAACTGCGGGATGATCCACACCAGCGCGCCGATGACCGCCACCACGCCGAAGCAGAGCACGATGACGGGGTAGGTGAGCGCGCTTTTGATCTTGCCGCGCATGTTGTCGTCGCGTTCGTAGTGGTCGCCCAGGCGCCGGAGCACCTCGACCATCGCGCCGGACGCCTCGCCGGCGCGCAGCATGTTCGAGAACAGCGGCGGGAAGGTTTTGGGGTGGCGCGCGCACGCGTCGGAGAAATTCTCGCCGCGCACGATGCGTTCGCAGAGGTCCTGGCAGACGAATCTCTGCGCGCTGAATTCCTCGCCCTGGTTGGAGAGCGCCTGCAGCGCCTGGCCGAGCGTCATGCCCGCCTCGAGCAGGTCGGCGAGCTCCGAAACGAACAGCAGAACCTCCACCCGCTTCATGTCGGTCTTCTGTCTGCGGCCGCCGATCTGCATGTTCCAGATCGAGCCGGAGTCGCCGCGGCGCGCCTTCACCGGCGCAGCCGGGCGCACCTCGACCTTGCCGCCGGCGGCGGCCGCCGCGGTCCGTTCCGTTTTTTTCCTGGCGTAGCCCATTTCGTTCTTACATTTTCGCGCGGTGGTCCCGCACTGCGGTTATTATACCATAATTACGCCCTCGGGTGCGCGGATGCGTATTCGTCTTTCAGCCGCTCCACCGAAACATGGGTGTAGATCTGGGTGGTTGAAAGCGAGGCGTGCCCCAGCATTTCCTGCACCGAGCGCAGGTCGGCCCCGGCGTCGAGAAGATGGGTGGCGAAGCTGTGGCGCAGCTTGTGCGGCGAGAGGTCGGCCGGCAGCCCAGCCCCCGCCAGATACCGTTTCATCCGCCGCTCGACGAATCGCGGGTACATCCTGCCCATCCGGTCGGAAAGAAAGACGGCGGCGGAATCCTCCGCGAAGGCGGGGTTGACGTCCGCCGCCTTGGCTCGCAGTCTTTTAAGCGCCGCGAGGGCGGGCCGGCCGAGGATCACCAGCCGTTCTTTCGACCCCTTGCCGGTCACGATGAGGGAGCCGCGGTCGAAATCGATCTCGCCCCATCTGACGGGCGTGATCTCGCTGATCCGGCAGCCGGTCGAATAAAGCGCCTCGAAAAGCGCGGCGTCGCGGAGAAACTGGTATTCGCCGGTCAGGCCGGCCTTGAAATCGGCCTCGGGCTGCGCCAGGAATTTCGCGACGTCGCCGGCCGAAAGCACCTTGGGCAGCAGTTTGGCGGAACGCGGCCCGCGGATCAGCGAGAACGGGTTGTCCAGCAGCACGTTCTCCCGCTGGAGGAACCGGCAGAACGTGCGCGCCGCCGCGAGTTTGCGCCGCACCGTGGCGGCCGCCGCGCCGGCCCTGGTGAAGGAGACGAGGTACCCGCGCGCGTCCTCCTCCGAAAACTCCCCCCACCGGAAAGGCGGCGGGGCGTCCTCCCCCCATTTGCAAGCCGCCATCTGCGCCAGATCAACGGCGTAGCTCCCGAGCGTGTTGTCAGAGACGTTGCGCTCGGCGACCAGGTGCCGGTTGAACCGGGCGATCGCGGGATCGTCCGCGGCGAAACGGTTAGGTTTTGGCGCCACCGCCGTCCTCTAAGCCGATGGCCGCCGCCTTCGCGTCGTAATCGGGTATGCGTTCGCGGTACGCGATGATGACGCGTTTCAGCGCCATGAACTGCCGCGGCGAAAGCGAGTGCCGCCTCGCGTACTGGTCCGACAGCGACTTGATGAATTCGCGGTCGTCGTACAGCCGCCGGCCGCGCTTCGTCGCCGCCCGCCAGCTGGTCACGCCGTCGAACATCTGCAGCATCGCCGCGATTCTCGGGTCTCCGCCCCGGTCTTCGAAACCGTCCGGCACGTACTCCGCGAGTTTCTTGCGCACGCTGTCGCAGTCTTCGAGCGCCCCCGCGTTCTCCCCCACCGACCTCGCCAGAATCGCGAACTGCCGTATCGAAAGCCACCGGCCCCGCTTGAACTGCTCGCGCAGCGAAACGAGAAAGGGGTTCGCCTCCATGCCGGGTATGCGGCCCATCACGTCGAAGCAGTACTTGACCATCGCGGGGTCGGCCTTTCTGACGAACGACGCCCCCACGCCCATCCCGGCGTCGCGGAGCCGCGTTTCGCAGTTGGGTATCTGATCGGAATACTGCACCGTCATTTTCACCAGCGAATCGAGCTGCCGCGACGTGAGCGGGCGCGAACCCTCCTCCGCCTGCGCCCTGACGCTCTCGAAGAACGCCCGGTCGTCGTACACGCGCCGGCCCGCCTTCTTCGCCGGCTTCCATTCCTTCACCTCGCCGAGCATCCCGAAAACCACGTCGAATTTCGCCCGGTCCGGCGGCGGTTCGGCGCAGGACGCCACCGCTTTCAGAAAACCGGCGTAGAATTCGGAAAGCATCCGGTCCATCGGCTCGCCGCCCTCTTCGACCTTGTCCAGCTCGGCCTCCATCTTCGCCGTGTAACCGACGCTGAAAAGCGCGTCCAGCTTGTTCACCAGCCAGTCGCACACCAATACGCCGCGTTCGAGCGGGATGAGTTTTTTCTTCTCGGTCCTCGCGTACTCGCGAGCCTTGAGCGTCTCGATCGTCGAAGCGTAGGTCGACGGGCGGCCCACCCCGTTCTCCTCGAGCGCCTTGACGAGGCTCGCCTCGGAGTAATGCGCGGGGCCGCGCGTCTGCTTCTCGTCCGCCAGCCAGCGCACCGCCTCCAGCGCGTCGCCGGTCTCCATCTCCGGCAGATACGCCACTTCGTCGGAGTCGTCGTCACCGCCGCCGTCGGCGCGCGTCTTCTTCAGCGACAGCTGCATCACCTTCAGAAAGCCGTCGAAGACCACCGAAGTCGCCGACGCCGTGAAGACGCATTCGTGGAACATCGCCGGCTTTCTCGCGGTGATCGAAACCGTCTTCACCGCGGTCTTCGCCTCCGCCATCTGGCTCGCGGTGAACCGCCGCCAGATCAGGTCGTACAGCTTCAGCTCCTGCGACTCCAGCCCGGAAGACTGCGGCGTCAGCTTGATGTCCGTCGGCCGTATCGCCTCGTGCGCACCCTGCGCGCCGGCCTTGGACCGGTATAAATTCGGGCTCGGCGGGTAGTACTCCGCGCCGTAGGACGAAACGATGAAGTCCTTCGCCGCCGCGCGGGCCTGCTCCGAAACGTTGACCGAATCGGTGCGCATGTAGGTGATGATGCCGCGTTCGTACAGCGCCTGGGCCAGCTTCATCGTCCTGCCCGGCGAATACCCGAGCACGCTCGACGACGCCTGCTGCAGAGACGAAGTGGTGAAAGGCGGCAGCGGTCGGCGCACCTTGGGCTGCTCTTTGACGTCGGAGACCTCCAGATCCGCGCCGGACAGGTCGAGCAGCACGTTGTCGGCCGTCTTGCGGTCGCGGATGTCGGGCTTGCCGCCGTCGAGCCTCGCCAGCCGGGCGGTGAACGACCTGCCGTCGCCGGGTTTGCGGGCCTCCACGCCCATGAGATAGTACGTCTCGGGCTTGAACGCTTCGATTTCGCGCTGACGCTCCACCAGCAGCCGCAGCGCCACCGACTGCACCCTGCCCGCGGAAAGCGAACGGTTGTTAGTGCAGTTGACGTTCTTCCACAGCAGCGGCGACACCTTGTAGCCCACGATTCGGTCGAGGATGCGCCGCGCCTGCTGGGCGTTCACGAGCGGCATGTCGATGTCGCGCGGCGACTCCACCGCCTTCAGCACCGCGGGGCGCGTGATCTCGTTGTAGGTAACGCGGCGGAACGGCTTGCCGGCCGCGGCGCGGGCGAGAACCTCCTTCAAATGCCAGGCGATCGCCTCCCCTTCGCGGTCGGGATCGCTCGCAAGATATATCTCCGACGCTTCCCTGGCCGCGCTCTTGAGCTCGTTGACGACCTTCGTCTTGCCCTCGGATATGACGTATGTCGGCTGGAACTCCCACGAATCGGGGCCTTTCTCGACGATCTTGATCGCCTTTGAATCTTTCGGCAGGTCGCGCACGTGGCCGACCGACGACTTGACCGTGAATTCGGAACCGAGATACTTGCCTATCGTCTTCGCCTTCGCGGGCGACTCCACGATCAACAGCTTCTTCGCCATCCACTTACCTCCCGACGGCCTTCTTCATTCCGCCGAGCCCCCCCTGCGACGGCGCGGATATCTCGGCCTCCACCACTTCGACCTGCTTGGAATCGATCCAGAACTTGATCTTCCTGCCGCGCACCACGCGCACGCCGTCCGGCGCTTCGTCGCGCACCTCGGCGGCGATTCCGTCGCCGGAGCTCAGCACGACCATGCCGTGTTCGCGGTAATACGACGCCTTCGCGCCGTACGCGCGTTTCGTCTCGTTGGTCATGGCCACGTGGCCAAGCGCGACGATGCGCTTGAGTTCGTTGGTGCCGCTCATGAACGCGTAGGCGCGGTCGGCGTGGATCTGGTATTTCTGGTCGTTCACGTGAACCTTGCCGCTGAAGTAGGCGAAACCGGCCGACTGGTCGTAATAGACCGAACTCGAGGTTATTTTCGCGGTGCCGCCGACCGTCGGGCCGGCCGCCGCTCCCGCCGCCAGCAAAATTGCAGATAAAATGTTCATGGGTGATATTATACCACAAAGCCGGCATAAATCAATGCGGCTGCGCAAAGCCCGGGCGCGCTCGCTGACAGGGACGGATGAAATGTGGTAGCATTTGCGGAGCGACACGCATCTTGTCTTGAGAAGGATCAGACATGGAAGCAATAATGAGCCGCCGGGATTTCGTGAAAACCGCCGCCGCGGCCGCGCCCTGAGGCTTTCAATCGTGCTGTACTCCGATCAGGACGTCCTCAAGCCGGCCTTCGGAGATTATCTCGACCTGTGCGACGAAACGAATTGCTGGTTCTGGCACAGCGAAAACATCGCGACCATGGCGGATTCGGTGCGCCGCTGCCGCGACTTCATCGGCCCCGGCAAGGATCTGCTGCTCGGGCTTTACATGTGGGATTTCACCCTGCGCGCGCCGGTTGACGGCAAACTGATGGAACGGCAGCCCGAATACGCCGCCGGTTTTCTCGAACAGGGCGCCGTGAACGGGCTGATATTCCACCCGGGTTATTCCGCCGCGCTGGAAGTCGATTCGGTCCGGCTGGCGAAAGCCTGGATCAAGGCGCGCGGCGAAGACCGGTGGGGGAGCCGGGCGTAGACCGGCGACCGGCCGGAGATTCGGCGATCACCCCGCCGCCGGCGACTTCGTCCCCGCGGTAGAACACCGCGCTCTGGCCCGGGGCGGCGCCGGCGACGCCGTCCGAAAGCAGCCGCGGTTCCCCGGCGCTGCGCACCTTCACCGGCAGCGTACGGTCGACCGTGCCCACGGTGTCGACCAGCTCCAGATCGTACCACACGGCGTCGGCCTTGAACCCGACGACCACTTCGTTGCGCGCGGCGTCGAGCCTCACCACGTAATACGGCGTGCCGCCGCCGACGCCGAGACCCCTGCGCATGCCCACGGTGTAGCGCCAGAAACCGCCGTGCCGGCCGATCACCCGGCCGTCCAATGTGACGATATCCCCTTCGCGGCGGGCGGCGCCGACGCCCGCCGCCGGGTCGCCCCCGCAGAAATCCCGGCTTTCCCCGCCGCGCGGGAATTCGGCGCCGGCCGCGCGCGCCAGCTCCCGCACTTCGCGCTTCGTCAGGCCGCCGAGCGGAAACACCGTCCGCGCCAGGATTTCCCCCGGCACGCGGTAGAGAAAATAGCTCTGGTCTTTCGTCCGGTCCGCGCCGCGCAGCAGCCGAGCCGTGCCGCCGCGGTTTTCGGTTCTCGCGTAATGGCCGGTGGCGAAAAGTTCGCAGCCGAGCGCGAACGCGGCGCGCGGCAGCAGACCGAATTTCACCGTTTCGTTGCATCTGACGCACGGATTAGGCGTGCGCCCGGCGAGGTACGTCGCCTTCGCGTAGCCGAGAACCTCCTCGCGCCATTGGGCCGAAAAGTCGAACACCTTCAGCGGAACACCAGCCTTCGCGGCCGCGGCTTCGGCGGCGGCGACATTGCGCGCCTCGTCCGCGCGGTCGAGCGACATGGTCACGCCGAGCACGTCGTGGCCGTCTTTTTTCAGCAGCATCGCGGCGACCGTCGAATCGACGCCGCCGGACATCCCCACGGCGATTTTCATGCGGTGCGGCTGCTCCACTCGCGCAGCCACGCGAGTTCCCTCCGGCGCATGCGCCGATATTCATCCGGCGCGGCGTCGTCGGCGCCGGAGAGATGGTCCATGCCGTGGGCGGTGTAGAGCAGCAGTTCCTTCGCCGGCGACCAGCCCCGCCTTTCCGGCGCGGCGGCGAGCGCCCGCCGCGCGTTGACGTACAGCTCTCCGTACACGCCGCCGGGTTCGCCCGGCAGCGGATCGTACCGCTGGGTGACGACGTCCGTCGCGCCTGGCGCGCCGGTCACCGCCAGATGCACCCTGGCGGAAAAAGCGTCGTCCTGCAGCACGACCGTGACTTCGCGGAACGGCGCCCCCGCCCGCGCCGAGCTTTTCGCCGCGAAAAACCGCGCCGCGGCGGCGAGCCGCGCCCTGGTGACGCCCAGCTCCCGCGGCAGCGGCCCCTCCACCGCCACTCGGCAGCGGTCAGGCAACCGGCACCACGCCTTTTTTGAGAATGACGTTGCCGTACTTGGCCGTTTCGCCGGTGAGCACGATCGCGTACGCCTTTTTCGCGCGTTCGTAGAAGGCGAACCGCTCCATGCGTTCGATCACGCCGTCGTATTTGAGCGCGGCGCGGTACTTCTTTTCGACGGCGGGGTCCAGCGAATCGCCGGGCACCGCCTCCATCATGACGACCGGGACCGCGTAAGAGTCGAGTTCGAAGAGCGGCGACACCCCGGCGAGCAGCGCGTCCGCGGCGAGACCGTCGGCGCGCATCACCCTGACGCCGCCGCGTCCGAAGCTGTGCGCCGGGAAGTGGGCGTCGGAGAAGACGATTTCGTCGCCGTGGCCCATTTCGGCGATGGTTTTCAACAGTTCCGGCGACACCGCCGGCGATATTCCCTTCAGCATTCCAGCACCTTCCTTTCTTTCTGATTCTCTTTCTGGCGCGGCGGGGCGCATCGAACATCCGGCCGCCGCCGCGAGCGCGGCGGCGGACACGATGAATTCTTTGCGGGTCGCCTCCATGACCGCACATTATACCATATCGGCCGCGCGACGGGTCAACCGCAAACCGGCTCGTCCGTCCGCCCGGTCAGCCCTTCGCGCCATTCGGAGAATTCGCCGGCGGCGATCGCCGCGCGCATTTCCGCCATGAACCGGTTCAGCGCGCGCACGTTGTGAATCGTGAGCAGCCTCGGCCCCAGCATTTCGCCGCTGACGAAGAGATGCCGCACGTAGGAGCGCGAGAAATTGCGGCAGCAGTAGCAGTCGCACCCCTCCTCCACCGGCCCGGGGTCGAGCCGCCATTTCGCCGCCTTCACCGCCACGTTGCCACTGCGCGTGATCGCCGTGCCGTGCCGCGCGACGCGCGTCGGGATGACGCAGTCGAACATGTCCACCCCGCGGGCGACGCACTCGGCAATCTGCCGCATCACGCCAAGCCCCATCACGTAGCGCGGGCGGTCCTCCGGCAGGTGCGGCACGGTCGCCTCCACCGCGCGGTACATGCATTCCTCCGGTTCGCCGACCGACACCCCGCCGACCGCGTAGCCGTCGAAACCGATCGAAACGAGTTCCCCGGCGCAGCGCCGCCGGAGATCGTCGTAGACCCCGCCCTGCACGATGCCGAACACCTGCTGGCCGCCGGCGTGCGGCGCCGCCTTCGACCGCTCCGCCCAGCGCACCGTGCGCCCGACCGACTCCTCAGCGCGGGCGCGCCCGCACGGGTACGGCAGGCATTCGTCGAACACCATCGCGACGTCCGAACCGAGCGCGCGCTGCACCGCCATCGATTCTTCGGGGCCGAGAAAGAACTCGTGCCCGTCGATGTGCGAATTGAAAAGACACCCGCGTTCGGTCAGTCTGCGCATTCTGGCGAGGGAGAAAACCTGAAAGCCGCCGGAATCGGTGAGGATCGGACCGTTCCACCCCATGAAAGCGTGCAGCCCCCCGGCGGCGGCCACCACGTCGGCGCCCGGCCTCAGCATGAGGTGGTAGGTGTTGCCGAGCACCACCTGCGTCTTCAGCTCGGCGAGATCGCGCGGCTCCAGCGCTTTCACCGACGCCTGGGTGCCCACGACCATGAAAACCGGCGTCTCCACCGCGCCGTGCGCGGTGCGGAGAACCCCGAGACGGGCGCGGGTGCGCCGGTCGGTCATTTTGCAGTCGAAATCCATCGCCGCTTATTTTACCAAAAAAACGCGCCCCCCACTTGCATAAAACGGAAAAATTGTGTATCATTATCGGCATAAGGAAAAAAGGTGTCATCATACTATGAATAAACTCTTGCACGTTCTCGTCTACGTGTTCTTGCTGCTCGCCGGCGCGGGGCTTTTCTTCGAGCTGGAGCTTAACAGGAAACGCACCGAACTTACCGACCGCAACCGGATGCAGGAAGAGTATTTCATCCGCATCGCGAAAACCGTCGAGAAGGCGGAGCCGGCCAAAGACGCCAATTTCGAGCTGAAGAAAGACACTTCGCCGGTCGAAGCGCGGCTCGTCGATTCGCCTGACACGGAGAATCTGCTCGACGAATACCCCGGCATGCTCGAGCAGACCAACCTCGAGACGTATAATTGGGACAATCAGAACGACCGCAGCCAGCTGCGTTCCGTCTACGTGCTCGACTTCGAGGGCAAGCCGGTCATGGACGGCAATGAATTTCTGAAGCGCGGCAAGGGCACCGAAGACGAACTGCTGTCGAAGCTTTTCGAATCCGCCAAGTCGCAGCAGTCGCGCCTCAACTCCACCCGCGCCGCGCTCACCGACCTGCGGGGCAAGCTCGAGGCGGTCGTCGCCGAGCTCAACAAGCTGAAGCCCGAAGCGCGGCAGGACAAGGTGACCATCGTCGAACGCAACGAAAAAATCGCCAAGCTGGAGTCCGAGAAGGCCGAGCTTGAAAACCAGATCACCAAGCTGAAATCGCAGATCGACGAGCTGAACGTCGAAATCACCTCGCTTAAAGACGAGGTCGCCGCCGCCAAAGACGAAACCGAGGCCGCGAAAGAGGAAGTCGCCAAAGCCAACAAAAAGATCGAGCAGCTCAAGCTGATGCTGAAAGCGTCGATTCAGGCGAGAGGCGACCGAGTCGCCAACAACGGCAACGGCGTGACTTCGCTCTCCGTCGGCGACAAGGGCAAGATCGTCGAGGCCGACAACGACAACATGTTCGCGATCGTTGAATTCACCGACGAAGCCATGAACGAGCTTAAGGGCGAAGACCGTTCGCGGGTGATGCCCGCCCTCGAGCTCGGCGTGAAACGGCCCGGCTTCAAGGGCGAAGCGGGCGAATTCGTCGGGCGCATCCGTCTGCGGCAGGAAGTCAAGGGCAAGAATTTCGTGATCTGCGACATTCTCGGCGCGTGGGAACAGGACAAGCTTAAAGTAAATGACGTCATCTTCGCCGACTGACCGGGGATCGCCGCGGGTTTTCCGCCGGGTCGCCGCGGCCCTGTTCGCCGCGGCGGCGATGGCGCTTTTCGCCGGCTGCATCGCCGACAACCCCGAAGACACCGATCTGCCGTGGTCGTCCAACAAAGGGTGGGAGGGCATCGCGCCCATCGCCCCCTCGATGATGGACCGCTACGACTGACGCCGCGGTGATCCAAAACGCGACTCTGGAAATCCGCGAAAGCGGCGCGCGTCTGGACGCCGCCCTAGTCGCGGCATTCCCCGCCACCACCCGCGCGCTCGTCAGGGGCGCCGTCGCCGGCGGCGCGGTGCTGGTCAACGGGTGCCGCGCCGTCAAAGGCGCGAAACTCCGCGCCGGCGACGTGATTACCGTCTCCGCGCTGCCCGAAGCCGCCGACAACGCCGTCGCACCGGCGCCCGGCGGGCTTGCCGTCGTCTTCGAAGACAGCGATCTGCTCGCGTTCGACAAGCCGGCCGGCGTTCCCGTGCAGCCCCTCGACCGCCTCGAGACCGGCACCCTCATGAACGCCGTCGCCGCCAGATACCCCGAATGCCGCCGCGTCGGCGATTCGCCGCTGTCCGCCGGCGCCGTCCACCGGATCGACGCCGACACCTCCGGGCTCGTGATCGTCGCCAGAAACGACGCCGCCTTCGAAAATCTGCGCGCGCAGTTCGCCGCCCGCGCCGTGCGCAAAACCTACCTCGCGCTCGTCGAAGGCGACGTCGCCGTCGGCGGCACGCTTGAAAACGACCTCGCCCACGACCCGACACTGCCCTTCTGCCGCATGATCGACGCGAACCGCAACCGGCTTGCCGGACCGGCCCGCCGCAGACTGCGAGCGATGCACGCCGTCACCGAGTTCAAACCGGTCGGCCGCACCGTCCGCGGCGGCGAAACGCTCACCCTGCTCGAAATCACGATCTACACCGGCGTCACCCACCAGATACGTGCGCAGCTCGCCTTCGCCGGCATGCACATCGTCAACGACCGTCTCTACGGCGCTTTCGCCGTCGAAAACATGACCGGCCACCGCCTGCACGCGCTCGCCGCGGCGTTCACCCACCCGTCCTCCGGCATGCCCGCGGAGATACACACCGGCTTCCCGCCGTGGGCTATTTCAATTTGAGAATGTCCCGGCCGAGTTTGTCGGCGATGGATTTCATCGCCTTGCTGTAATCGGTCATCTCCGCCCTGGCGCTGCGCTCCGCTATGGTCTTTCGGCCCTGGTCGAGTTTGACCTTGACCTCTCCGCCTTCGCGCCTCACCACGATTGAAAATTCCATCGGCTGCTCCTCGTCGCTGCTGCCGTCGGACTTTTCCGGCGTTTCAGGTTCCTTCTCCGGCTCCGGCTTCGTTTCCGGTTCGGGTTTCGGTTTCTCCATCTGTTCGAGAATCGAACGCGCCACCAGTTCTATGCGCCGACGCACGCTCGGGAAAAGCTCCGCGTGCTGCTCGGCGGCATTCGCCGGCCGCTCCCCGTCGCCCCACAGCGTGGCGACGCGCCGTTCGCGCCATCTTTCTTCGACCATGCCGGTGAGCATGTCGACAATCGCCTTCAGATCGGGCGTGCTGCGCCAGACGCTCGTCTTGCGCGCCTTGGCTTCGCCGAGCACGGCAGGGGCCGCCTCGCCGACGATCGCGTTCTGCGCGGCGATCGCGTTGCGCGCGAGATCGAACGCGGCGGACACCGACGCGTCGGCGTCCGCCGCCGTCTCCTCCATGACCGTCACGCCGGCGGCGGCCTTCGCCAGCGCCGCCATCTCGGGCGCCTTTCGCCACGCCTTGACCGCGGCCGCGTAATCGCTGCGCGCCGCCACCCCGTCGGCCAGTTCCGCCGGCGGATACCACGTGCGGTCCGCGAGCGTCGGCCAGATCCGCCA
>JAGCAM010000001.1 GCA_017652705.1 Kiritimatiellia bacterium
CGTTTCGACGCCTCGGCGGGCTTCGCCTCGTCCCGCGTCCACTTCGTCTCGCGCCCGACACGCTTGTTGTGTTCCTCGATGCCGGGCTTGAAGCGCTCTTGCCAAACCGCGTCGAAATTTGCTATACTATCGTCAACGACCCGTAGGGAACTGGCGGCTTCGTTGCCCTTTGAGGCAACATCCGACCGAGTACCTGCGGGTTCGCGTTTTGTATTCAGGCCCTTCAGAACATCAACGCTCTCCAGTTCGCCCTTGTCGGTAATGGTGAACAGGACATGGGCGGTCTCTCCGCCGATTTCCACCTTCGCCATGCGGAATCGCGCATCGCCGGAACGCTCCGGCAGAGCCTTTGAGCCGTCCAGAACCTCGCCTATATGCCGCCCCACGAGTTCATTGTCGGCCTTGTTCGCACCTCTTATGCCGTGCGTAAATGCCTTTCTGCCTACTGAAAACGGCTTTGAGCCGTCTTTCGGCGCATAGATGGTTTTTCCGTTTCCGGCCTTTGCGTTTGGCGACGCCGCAAGATTCCTGCGTCCTTCCTCTATGGCGTCCTTCGACCGCTTCGCCGCCTGCCGCTTCTGCCAGTCGGAAAAATTCTTGTCCGTGTCCTTCATCCCACCGCCTTTCAGCCAGTCGAGATACGCCTGCGGACGCTCCGTCTTCGCTGGCTTCGTGTCAGACGCACGAGAAGCGGTCTCCACGGGCTCGACGGGTTTCGCGGCAGACCTTTTTGCAAGCTCTTTCTCCGCGAGAGTGCGAATGTCCTCCCACGCCTGCCACTTGTCGCTTACGATAGCCTTGCCCTCGTAGTTCTTACGTTTTGAGTATTGACGCCCTCTATTCGCCTTGGCGACTTCTATGACCGTTTGCAGATCGTGGTCGCTTGCCTTCGACATGGCATCAGAAATGTCCTTGCGGTAGGACTCCATCGTCGAGACATTCTGCCGACTCTTGTACCCCTCGTTCAAGAAGTGAGCCCCGTCAAGAACAGTCTGCCCGAACTTAGTGTCCTCAACGGGGGTGGCGTTTATGGGTTTGGGCGGATTCTTCATCTCCCCTTTGTCGTCAGGGATGGGCTTCGCGCCAGACGCGCGAGAAGGGGCCTCCACGGGCTTCACGGGTTCTGCGGGTGATTGCGCCTCTGCCGTCTTCGGAGCGGTTGCAGGACCGTTCTCGGCGGGCTGGGCGGGCGTCTCTACCACTCCCTCATCTGGCGCTTCTGCTCGCGGCGGCTCTGCTTCCACAGGCTCTGCCGCTTCTGGCTTTCTTGAACGGCATCGCCTCCGTGCCGATGCCGTTGACGATGGTGCCGAGGCCCGCCGTCTGGCGGACATCAAGCCTGTGGCCGAGGCCCGCATAGACGCCGCCGTTCCAATCCGCCGCGTTCAAGAAGACGAACTCGTCCACCACGAGCCCCGCCAGATCGTCGGATTCGGCCGTCGAGACGACTTCTCCAACGCTGTCAGACGGCAGGGTGCCGCCTATTACACCAAAATTGCCGCTCCCTGAAGCGCGTTCACAGTTCCGGCCAGACGTTCTCCAGCCAGCAGCGGATGGCGTCGGCGAACTGCCGACCGCCCTCGCTGCCGCAGTGAAGCGCGTTCCGGTCGCGGATGATCTTCCGCTCGGTGTGCGCGTGTGCGGGCACTTCCTCGGTCAGATAGCTGTAGTCGCGGCTGATGGCGTGGCCGAACGGCACGATCATCAGCCGGGGGTCGCCCGATTCTTTCACAAACCGCTCCAAGGCGCGGTTGAGCACGAACACGTTGCGCCGCCAGTTCGCCTCGCTGTAATGGCAGCCGTAGTTCGCCGCGTAACCGTCCTGTCCGCTGCCAAGCGCCTCCAGCGCGATGCCGATTAGCGCCTTCGGGCACTTCTCGCGCAGATGCGCCAGCAGCTTCCGCGCGCTGGGAATCTGATACTCGTTGACACTCCGGTGCAGCGCGACGTCGTCGGTCGCGGTAAAGGTGTGGTTGCAGCCCAACTCGATGAAGACAACCTCCGGAGGCTTGCCGCCGTTGACCTTGTCTATCCAGGCCTGGACGTCGACGACCTTCTGCCCGTTCCGGATCTGCACGAGCGGACTGCGCAGCGCGTAGGACTTCTTCTTGGCCGAGGCGAGCCCTAGTGCGCGTAGCTGGTCGCGCTCCGCGTCATCCTGCAGAAGCGGCAGCTCAGACTCGTGCATCATCCAGCGCGTCAGAAAACTGCCGAAGGTGAAACCGCCGTAGCCGTCGTGGGCGGGACCGCCCGGCATGACGGGACGCCCCGCGCCGGAGTGCGAGCCGACCTCGCGGAAACCGGTGAAGCCGTCGGCCTTCATCCCCTCCAGCACAAAGTCCGGATAGCGGCTGCCCGTCAGCGAAGCGGCAAGCGTCGCGAGCGCAACGGGCTTCGCCTTGTCGACGTTCTGCCGCGCCACGCGGATGACGGTGCGGGCCGTGTCGACGGTGACTCCCTCCAGCACCGCCGATATCTCCAGCGGAACCTCGCGCCCGGCGTCCTCGGCCGTCGGCGTCCAGACGAACCGCTCCGCCTGGTTGCGGCCGACGGCGCAGCGGGCGTCAAAGCAGTAGAGCTGGGGCTTCACGGTGTCGAGAATGTTCGCGTAGTAGATGCTGCACTCGACGCCCGGCGCCGCGTAGATCGTTCCGGGCAGGGCGAGACGCACGGCGCGGGTGCGCGACTCGACCACCTCCAGCGCGGAGCGCTCGGCGAGCAGGCACGGCGAATCGTAGACCGGCACGTCGATGAACCGGGTGTAGGTCTTCGACGGAATCACGTTCGCCTTCGGGAAGGAGTAGACGGCGCCGGTCAGGAGATCGACGAACACCGGATCGCGCAGCGTCTCCCCCGACACCTTGAACACGTGCATACGCGTCTCGAACGAATCGCCGGGACGCGCCGGCACCGCGACGATCCGCCGCTCGCCCGGCAGACCCGGGCGCTTAGTATCCCGGGCGCCCGCCACCACCTTCGTCTCGTCCGCGAACTTCCAGAAGACGTAGAGCCGCTCGCCCGTCTCTTTGCGGTACTCGTAGGTGGCGATGGTGGCGTCCGTCGTCACGAACGCCGGCTCCTTGACGCGCGTCCAGCTCGAATCGAACACGCTCACCACGTTCTGCACCGCGTAGTAGGCGCGCTTGACGGCGATGACCTCCTTCTCGTCGTTCGCGCGGAGAATCCCCTTCAAGTTGATCTCCCGCCCCTTGTGGTTGAAGTCGCAGATCGTGAACACGCTCGACTCGACGTCGTGCCCGAGATCACCGAGCATGCGGCGCATGTCCCACTTCGCCTGGCTGTACTCGCTCCACGGATAGCCGGAGAGCGCGAAGCGCGTTGCCATCTCGCTCGGGCAGCCGTTCTCTCCCTGGCGCAACTTCGCGGCTGGATTGTACCTGGCGAGCACGGCCTTCTGTTCCTCGACGTTTTCGTAGGAACTCTCCGGCGCGGGCGCGTAGCCGTGGTAGATGAACCAGTCGAAAAGTTTCACGTCCTCGCCCATCGGCTTGAGGCAGCTCTCGAAGTAGTCGGCCTCGTTGCGGGCAAGCGAGAGCCCGGCGAGCCGCGCGTCGGGGATGTTGCGCTTGATGACCTTCGCCGTGCGCACGTTGAACGCGGCGATCGACTCCGGCGTCTTCTTCGGCAAGCCGATATCCGGCTCGTTCCACATCGCCCAGTCGCGGACCTTGCCCTTGAAGTGCTTTGAAAGGGCGTCCACCCACGCGTCCCACGCGGCGAGCCCCTCTTCGCTCGTCGGGAATCCACCCGCGAGGTCCCATCCGCCGCCGCCTTCGTAGATCGGGTTGCCGTAGTCGGTCTCGAGCAGCACGTTGATTCCTTTGGCGACGCAGTAATCGATGATCCGGTCGAGCCAAGCGAAGTCGTACTTGCCCATCTCCTTCTCGCACTTCGCCCAGCCGCCCTGGAGGCGGACGGTCTTGATTCCGAGCGGATCGATGAACTCCTTGTACTCCTCGAAGTTGGCGAAGTCGCGGTCGAGCACTTCGCAGCCGAGCGTCCAGTTCGAGGCCTTGATTTCGTGCGCGGCACGAGGTCGCAGCGTGCCGATGCGCTTCAACTCCACCTTGAGCGGCGTCACCACCCGGTCCGGCGACTGGTCAAGCACCACCTTCGCCGCCGCCTCGCCATCCGCCGCGATTGCCGCCGCCGCGGCGACAAGCATTTTGACTGCTGTTGATTTTTTCATCTTGCGCTGACTTTCCGGGATGGTCGCGGGCCGGACCCCACGCTCATCACTCCCTATGTTTCCGCACATCCGGCAGTATACCATAAACCAGCCTGGCGCGGCAACCCGTTGTGGCGTTGGTGTGGCGTTGGAGGTTCCCCGGTTTTTCCTTCGCCGGCGAGGCGTCGCGGAGGACTGCGCGGTTTTGGTTCGTTCTCCGGGAAAGAGCGCTGCATTCCCATGTTGATCTTCGCTATGATGCGAAGTCCTTGCACCAGCAAGAAAGGCGGCACCATGTATGGCACCACAATTGCGGTGAAACTGCCAGGGCGATTTTACCCTTTGTTTACAAGGGTCCAGCCGCTTTGCTCACAGAAAGATCGCGGTCACACCGCTGCGGAACATCCGTGCGGGTGTTTCTCCGTGAACACGTCGGTGAAATACGTTCCGTCCCGCATGATTCTGAACACGCGCAGCCCGAGGTCGCCGTCATTGTAGGCGCAGCGCGACATGGTTTTCGTTATGCCCAGCCGAACCCCCTCGTCGGTCGTGCCGTCGAAATAATTCTTGTGGTCGTGCCCGAAATACGCCCCGCGGAAATTCTCAGCCCCCCGCCACACTTCGTAAATCGACTCCCCGCCGTCGAGATATATAGGATGTCTGCTTTTCTCCACGGTCACCGAACCGAGACCTTCGCCGAGAACCCCTTTGCCGCGCCGCGGATTCACCTTCACCGGCCGCTGGCCGAAATAATCGAGCCGCACACCGGTTTTGTCGCCCTCATCCACCGGAATGAACAGCCCGCGGCCCATGCGGTCGCGTATTTCCGGCACCACGATATGCTGGAAAAACAGCGACGGCACCCCACCGGCGAGCGTTCTGCGCGCCCACGCCACCTGCGGCGACCGCACCGAATCGAACGCCGACGGCCAGCTGCCTTCCGGAGCCGGCACGTTCGTGACGACGGGCGGATTGTCCGCCGGACCGTAATCGCCGGAATCGAGCATGCACATGTTGAACCCGGCCTTGCCGCCGGCGTCCAGCACATCAATCTTAGACACACCGCCTCCGATCACGGACGGGGCGCGGCGGTCGACGAAATACCGGCCGCCGGTCTCCCGGTAAAAGCGCCACTGTTCCGCCGCCGTGTACCACCCTTCCCCGATCACTTCCGTGTCGTGGTTGCCGAACGTCACCGCGAAAGGGACTTTCTCGTCGGTGAACAGCCTTACCACCGTTCCGGCGGCTTCTTCAAACAGCCCTTTGCAGCGATGGTTGACGTTGTCGCCGGTCAGAATCGCGAGCGACGGGCGGAACTTCTCGCACATCTTCGCGAAGAATACGCGCTCGCGGTCGCCTATTTTCGCGAGTTCTTCGTGCATGTCGGAAAGATGGAAGAACGTGAACGAACCGTCCGAACCGAACGTGAACCGGTTGGCGTCGGCCGGCGCCGCGGGGATGAACTGGTTCTGGCGGCGGCGCGGGTCGTCGTACGGCAGCTGGAACGAGACTAACGGGTCGCGGTCAACTCCCGCGGGCAGTTTCGACCTGGTGTGCCCGTGCTCCCAGGTACACCATGCGCAAGAGCGCCGTGCGGCTAAAAACGCCGCAGCGGAAACAGCGCCGCCGATGAATTCTCTCCTGTTCATCTTTTTCTCCATTTCTTTCAGTGTATTATAGCAAATTTCGCCGCCGCCGCACGGTTGTGAAACCGATCCCGCGCATTTGACCGGATGTTGCCGGGCAGACAATCCATTTTGACCCAGATCATTGCGGAGAGCGCGTGGCGGCCGGGCGTCCCCGCAGCAGCGCCGCTTCGCCCACCACCACGTTGCGCGCAAGGTAGTTGACCATCGGACTCTTAGGCAGCCTGCCGATGCCCGGATACGCCGCGGTGAACACCACACCCGTCAGCGGCGTGTCCTGCGCGACCCACTTCACTACATTCGGGCGCCTGAAGTGCTGCTTCCAGCGGCTGCCGCTCCAGCCCGCCAACGGCACGCCGCAGCTTTCATGCCTGATTTCATACCGCCTGCAAAACACAAAGTTCGACGTCGGAGCGGCCGATCGACTCGAGGGTTTCGCGCATGGCCTCAAGCGCGAGATGCGGCGCGTTGCATTCGCGCGAGAGATGCGCCAGCTGCAGCTTCCTGAGCCGCGCCGAGGCGAATTTGCCGACGAGTTCGCACGCCTGGTCGTTTGACAGATGACCGCGCGGCCCCCCCACCCGCTGCTTGAGCGACGGCGCCCGCGAACTCGTTTTCAGCATGACCGTATCGTGGTTGGACTCCAGCGTAGCCACCTCCGCCTCCGCCAGCTGCAGGCCGATGTAATTGAGCGGCGTGCCGATGTCCGTGCCGTGAAAGTACGTGAATTCGCCCCTGACCGTGAAACCGACCGGATCCGCCGCATCGTGGGGTATCGGAAACGCCTTCACGGTGAACGGGCCGACCTTGAACTCCTGCCCGTTTTCAAAACACGAAAACGCCTCGCCTTTGACGCCCTCCTGCCGCATGACCGCCTCCGCCGTGGCCGCATTGGCGTACACCGGCGCATTGATCCGCCGCAGCAGCAGCTCAAGTCCCGAAACATGGTCGGAATGATTGTGGGTAATCAGCACGCCGGCGAGGTGCAGCCCGCCGAGGGCGGCTTTCACTCTCTTGAAACTTACGCCGCAGTCGATCAGCACCGCCTCGCCGTCCTGCTCGATTATGCAGGAGTTGCCGCTTGACGACGATGCGATCGGTATGAAAGTCATCTGTCGAACGCCCGGTGCGCGATGTCGCGCCGCGAGAACATTCCGTCAAAGCGTATCCTGTCCACCGCCGCGTAGGCGCGGTCCACCGCTTCGCGCAGCCCGGGACCGGTTCCGGTGACTGAGAGCACACGTCCGCCGGCGGTCAGCACCGCCCCGCCGCGTAGCGCGGTGCCGCAGTGGAAAACCGTCGCTCCGCCCGCGGCGGCTTCGTCGAGGCCTGTGATTTCGGCTCCCTTGGAATATTCGCCGGGATAGCCTCCGCTCGCGACGATCACCGTCGCCGCGCATTCGTCCAGCACCGTCACGTCGGAATCTTTCAGGCACCCGTTCGCCGCGTTGAGCAGTGCGTGCGCGAAATCGCCGCCGATGCGCGGCAGAACCGCCTCGGTTTCCGGATCGCCGAACCGCGCGTTGAATTCCACCACGTTGATCGCCGAGCCGTTCTTCGCCGGCGGACCGTGCGGCCGGGCGTCTTCGTCGTTAACCATCAGCCCGGCGTAGAGAACGCCCCGGTAGGTGACGCCGCGTTTTTTGAGTTCGCGCAGCACCGGCAGGATGATTGTCTCCTTGATGAACGGCAGTTTGCCGCCGGTCACCACCGGCGCCGGCGAATACGCGCCCATGCCGCCGGTGTTCGGGCCTTTGTCACCGTCGAATGCGCGCTTGTGGTCCTGCGACGACGGCAGCAGCACGGCGTTCTCGCCGTCCACGAGCGCGAGTATGGAACATTCCTCGCCGTGGAGGAATTCCTCGACCAGCACCTCTGCGCCGGCGGCTCCGAACCGGCCGCCGACGAGCATGTCGTCCACCGCGCGCCCGGCCTGCTCGGCGGTTTCGGCGACGACGACCCCCTTGCCGGCGGCGAGCCCGTCGGCCTTTATCACCACGGGCAGCCCGAACCGCGGCAGC
>JAGCAM010000083.1 GCA_017652705.1 Kiritimatiellia bacterium
CCATCGGAGTTGACTTCGGGGCTGGGTTTACAGGGGGAAGGCGCACTTTCGGGGTAAACTATCCCGAAAAAATCGGGATAAGCGTGGAATCGCGGGACCGGTTGACAGCCGCAAGAATTTTTTGATATACTTGCACATATTTCTAAAGTTGGGGATATAGCTCAGTTGGTAGAGCGTCTCAATGGCATTGAGAAGGTCAGGGGTTCGACTCCCCTTATCTCCACCATTAGCTGCCAACTTGAAACATGGAGCTGTTACAAGGAGAATAACCCCATGAAAAACAATGCATATTTGAAACTCAAGACTCTGACTGTTTTCGCAGCGGCCGTCGGCACCGCGTTCGCCGCGGCCAGACCGGTTCCGCGTCCGGCGCTGGCGGCGCGTCTTCTCGACGAGTCAATGGAGGTGTACGGCATCGTGCACTGGGGGCCCAACACCTTCACCGACCGCGAATGGGGCTACGGCGACGAAGACCCGAAAATCGTCGCGCCGTCCGATTTCAACGCCGGCCAGATCGCCTCCGCCTGCGCCGCCGGCGGTCTCGGCGGCCTCGTGGTCGTGGCGAAACACCACGACGGATTCTGCCTGTGGCCGACGAAAACCACCGCGCACAACATCTCCAAATCGCCGTTCCGCGGCGGCAAAGGCGACTACGTGCGAGAAATGGCCGACGCCTGCCGCGCCGCCGGAATGAAGTTCGGCGTGTACATCTCGCCGTGGGACCGCAACAGCGCCTTCTATTCCGCCCCGGCGTATGTTACCATGTACCACAACCAGGTCCGCGAACTGATCGGCGGCGACTACGGCGAAGTCTTCGAGATGTGGTTCGACGGCGCCAACGGCGGCGACGGCTACTACGGCGGAACGCGCGGGCGGCGCAAAATCAGCGGCGACTACTACCGCTTCGACCTGCTCTTTCCCGAACTGCGGCGGCTGCAGCCCAAAATCTGCCTCTTCAACGAATCCGACGGCGCCGACTTCCGCTGGCCGGGCAACGAGATGGGCATCCTCCACCCAGATTCCCGCGCCACGGTGCGCTCTTACGACAAGGCGAATTACATGAGCTACTGCAACGTCGGCGACGTGGACGGGACGACCTTCCACCCCTGCGAGGCGGACTTTCCCCTGCGCCGCGGCTGGTTCTACCACGCGCGGGAAGACGGCCGCACCAAAGGTCCGGCGTATCTCATGAAAAACTACCTGCGGTCGGTCGGCAACGGCGGCACCATGAACATCGGCATCGCCCCCAACAAGAAGGGCGTGCTCTCCGGCGAAGACGTCGCCTCGCTGGCGGGGTTCGGCCGTCTCAGGAAGCGCTTTTTCGCGAACCGGGTCGCGAAGGGCCCGTGCAACGTCGTCGTCATGCGCGAGGACGTGTCGAAGGGCGAACACGTCGCCGGCTGGAGCCTTGCCGCGAAAGACGGCGTTCTGCTGAAAGGCAGATCCATCGGCGTCAAGCGCATCCGGACGCTGGCGAAAGCGGTGCCGGCGGAAGATCTGAAACTCGCCACCGACTGCGCGGCGAAAGTGGAACTGCGTTATTACCTGGTCGATCCTGAATTAATCCGCGCGATCGAAAGCGCCGAAACCGACGGCGGCGAGACCGACACCGCCAAATGGATGACTGGCGCCCAGAAGTAGCCGGCCGGGGCGTGGTTTGCGGGATATGTCCGCGGAGCTGCCGGCTTGAAGAAGGGGGCGTCGGCGCGTGCCGCGCCCGGCGGCGGACCGGCGGCCGCATCGTGCCGACCGCCTACGGGCGGCCCTGCGCCGTGCAGATCGACCCCGTGGAGAAAAAACCGCTCTTCCACTTTCTGCCGGGCTGCTCGGTGCTCTCGATCGGCACCGCCGGCTGCAACCTGACCTGCCGCAACTGCCAGAACGCCGACATCTCCCAGGCGTCGCCCGATGAAACGCCCGCCCGCCGACTCGCCCCCGCCGAACTGGCGGCGCTCGCGAAAGAACACGGCGTCCCGGCCGTCGCCTACACCTACACCGAACCGCTCGTCGCCTTCGAATACGTCCGCGACTGCGCCCGCGCCGTCCGCGCCGCCGGGCTCGCCAACGTGCTCGTCAGCGCCGGTTACGTGAACCCCGGTCCGCTCGCGGAACTCCTGCCGCTCATCGACGCCGCCAACATCGACCTCAAAACCATGTCCGAAGAGGGCTATCTGCGTAACTGCGGCGTTCACCGCAACCCCGTGCTCGCCACTCTCCGCACACTCGCGCAATCGGACGCCGTTCTCGAAGTGACGAACCTCGTCATACCAGGCTTCAACGACTCCGACGGCGATTTGCGCGACTGGTGCGGATTCGTCGCGGACGAGCTGGGCGCGGACGTGCCAGTGCATTTCTCGCGGTTTTTTCCTCGGCATCTGATGACCGACCGCCCCGCAACGCCCGTTTCAACCATCCGCCGGGCGCTGCGCACCGCCGCGGAATCCGGCCTCCACTACGCCTATTCGGGAAACACCGATGAAGAAGAATGCACTCTTTGTCCCCGCTGCGGCGCTCGCCTTGTCGTCCGCCGCGGTTTTGACGTTCTTGCCGAAATCATCGAAAACGGACGCTGCCCCGGATGCGGCGGCGCCATCTACGGAAGGTTCTGAAATGCGCACCCCCCGGATAGCCGGAACGTGGTATCCCGATTCCGCCGAAGCCATACTCAAAATCATCGCCCCCGCCGCGGCGCCGGAGAAACCGTCCCGCCCCGCTGCGATCATCGTGCCCCACGCCGGCTACGTCTACTCCGGCGCGGTCGCCGCCCGCGCGTTCGCCTCGCTCGACCCCGGCGGCTACGACCGCGTGATCATACTCGCGCCGAGCCACTGCGCGGCGATGC
>JAGCAM010000084.1 GCA_017652705.1 Kiritimatiellia bacterium
CATCGAATACGGCGACATGCAGCTCATCTGCGAAAGTTATCAGCTGATGCGCGATCTGCTGAAGATGTCCGACGACGAAATGCACGAAGTTTTCAAGGCGTGGAACGAGACGGAGCTCTGCAGCTATCTGATTGAAATCACGCGCGACATACTGGCGTTCAAAGACGAGGACGGTTCGCCGATCGTGGAGAAGATTCTGGACACGGCGGGGCAGAAGGGAACCGGCAAATGGACTGGAATCGCCGCGCTCGACGAGGGCGTGCCGCTGACGCTGATCGGCGAGGCGGTTTTCGCGCGCTGCCTTTCGGCGATGAAGGCCGAGCGGGTCGAGGCGTCGAAGGCGTACGCGCGGCGGGTGCCGGAGTTCACCGGCGATAGGGCGTCGTTCGTGGAAGACGTGCGCCGGGCGCTTTACGCGTCGAAAATAATCTCCTACGCGCAGGGTTACACGCTCATGCGGACGGCGGCGAAAACTCACGGGTGGAATCTCAACTACGGCGGAATCGCCCTGATGTGGCGCGGCGGCTGCATCATCCGCTCGGTGTTTCTCGGCAAAATCAAGGAGGCGTACGACAGAAACCCGGACCTCTCCAACCTGCTGCTGGACCCTTACTTCAAAGAGACGGTCGAGAAGCTCGTGCCGTCGTGGCGGCGGGTGGTGGCGGCGGCGGCCGGACACGGCGTTCCGGCGCCGGCGATGAGTTCGGCGCTGGCGTATTTCGACGGCTACACCACCGAGCGGCTGCCCGCGAACCTGCTGCAGGCGCAGCGCGATTATTTCGGCGCCCACACTTACGAGCGGCTGGACGCGGAGCGCGGGAAGTTTTTCCATACCAACTGGACCGGACGCGGCGGCATCACTTCGGCCGCGACCTACAACGCCTGATGGGGGAGGGAGGATGAGCTTCTCTCTGCTGATGTCGGTGGCGCTTTCGACGCTTTCGGAGATGCCTTGGATAGGCGACGGCATGCCGCTGCGCAACGGGGCCGACTGGTACGCCGACGACCCGGCGCCGATATTCACCGCCAATTTCGTGCTGCCGCGCGGCATGAAGACCGACAACAGCCTGCGGATGACGGTGGTGTCGCCCGGCTGCTATCTGCTGTTCGCCAACCGGCGCGGCGTGAACGGCAAGCCCACGGCGGTGCATCCGCTCTGGAGCCCGTTCGACAAGACGCTGTACGCCGAAACTTTTTCGGTCGGCAGGCTGCTCGACCCGTATCCGGCGACGAACGAGGTGCAGATAATTCTCGGCAACGGCTGGTACAACATGCCGCCGCTGAAGTTCTGGGGTTCGAAATGCTTCCGCGACCATCTCGCGCACGGCAGACCGTGTTTCAAGATGGCGATCGACGGCGTGAACAAGCTTGAGTGGACCTGGCGGGAGAGCCGTCTGGTGCAGAACAGCTACCACCTCGGCGAAGTTTACGACATGTCGCGCAAGATCGACGTGGTGCCGAAGCGGGCCGCCGAAACAGAAGGGCCGAGAGGCAGGCTGGCTCTCCGCGAAGCGCCGGAGATCGGACCTCAGAAACTGCCGGGTGACAATGGCAAGTCCCGCTGGCTGAAACCGGGGGAGATACAGGTGGTGGATTTCGGCAGCAACCGCACGGGTGTTTTTTTCTTCGGGCTGTCGACGAAGGAGATGAAAAACGGCGACCGGGTGGAGTTCATCTACGGCGAGCGTCTCAACCACGACGGTTCGGTCAATCCGCTCACTCAGACCGCGGGGCAGATCAAGCACGGCAACGGCGGGGATGGCGCGCCGAAAGTGGCGATGCAGCGGGACGCGGTGGTGTTCGGCGAAGATCTGGCGAAGACGAAAAAGTACGTTTTCGGCAATTTCTTCACCTGGCACATCGCGCAGTACGTCGAAATACGCGGGCTTAAAACGCTGATTCCCGCGGGCGAGGCGCAGCGCATCGCCTTCGGATCGCAGATGACAGCGGTGAGGCCGGGCAAGTCGTTCAAGCCGAAGAACCCCGACCTCGGGGCGATACACAACATGTGCGTGAACACCTTCCTGTCGAATCTCAACGGGGTTCAGAGCGACTGCCCCGGCCGGGAACGGCTGCAGTACGGCGGCGACATCGTGGCGACGTGCGAAGCGATGGCGCTGAATTTCAACATGAAGGAGTTCTACCTTAAAACGCTGCAGGATTTCGCCGACGAAGCGGCCGACGACGGGTGGATAACCGAGACGGCGCCGTACGTCGGGATAGCCGATTCAGCGGGGCTCGGGGTTTCCGAGAAGAGCAGGCGCGGGCCGGTTTCGTGGGCGCTGGTGGTGCCGGTGCTGATGGATCTCGTGATCCGTTACTATCCCGACGCCAAAAAGCGCGCGCTGGCGTTCTACCCGGTTTGCGAACGCTACGCCAGGATGATGGACACGGAGAACCCGACCGGCATCGTGCCGAAATGCATCGGCGACCACGAGGCGCTCGATCGCGCACCCGACAACGTCACCGCGACCGCGCACTGGTACGAGTTCGCGCGGCTGACGGCGAGATTCGCTATGATGCTAGGCAGAGACGAAGACTCGGAGTTTTTCAACGCGGTGGCTTCGAAAACCGCCGCGGCGTTCGCCGCGAACTTCATCAAGGAAGGTGTCGTCGCCAACGGCTCTCAGAGCGCCCAGGCGATCGCCCTTTATCTCGGTCTCGTGCCCCGGCAGCAGATTCCGGAAGCGGAGACGAGACTCCTGAAAACGCTGCGGGAAAACGATTACGCGCTCACGACGGGCATTTTCTCTACCCGGTACATTCTGATGTACCTTTCCGAACACGGCAAGGCCGACATAGCCGAGAAGATCGTGCTGCGGAGGGGGTTTCCGGGATGGATGCACATGCTGAAGCACGGGGCGACGACGCTGTGGGAGACGTGGAAGGAGTCCGACGACGGTTATTCGAACTGCCACCCGATGTTCGGCTCGGTCGACGAGTGGCTGCTTAAATACAAACTCGGCAAATGAACGGGGCAATCGGCATAATCGCGCTCGATCTCGACGGGACGCTGCTCACCAGCGACAAGCGGCTTTCCGGAAGGAACCGCGCGGCGCTGGCGCGCGCCGCGGCGGCGGGGGCGCACATTGTGCCGACCACGGGGCGTTTTTTCGACATGATGCCGGCGGAGGTGCGGGACCTTGAATTCGTGCGGTACGCCATTACCGTCAACGGCGCGGAGGTGTTCGACCGCGCGACCGGCGAAGCGGTGGTGCGCGAGGAGATTCCGCTCGCCGACGCGCTGGGGCTGATGGAACTGCTCGACCGGCACGACGTCGTGTACGACTGCTACCGCGGCGGCTGGGGGTGGATGACCGGAGCGTTGCGTGACAAGGCGGCCGGGTACGCGACCGATGAACACTATCTTTCGATGATCCGCGAATTCCGGCGGCCGGTTCCGGAGCTGAAGGCTCATCTGCGCGCGACGGCGGCGGAAGGCGACGTGCAGAAGGTTATGCTTTTCGCGCGCAACGACGACCGCGCGGCGGCGGTCGGCGAACTGCGGGGGGTCGCCGGTGAAATCGCGGCGCAATTCCCCGGCGTTAAGGTGACGTCGTCGACATGGAACAACCTCGAGATCAACGCGGCGGCGGCGGACAAGGGCGGCGCGCTGCGCCGTCTGGCCGGGCTGCTGGGCATGACGCTGGCGGAGTGCATGGCGTTCGGCGACGGCATGAACGACCTTTCGATGGTCAAGGCGGCCGGTCTGGGGGTGGCGATGGCGAACGCCTGCGAGGAAGTCAAGCGCGCCGCGAAATGGATTGCGCCGTCCAACGACGACGACGGGGTGGCGAAAGGAGTGGAGAAATGGATGTTTTCGGAATAGCCGAACGCGAGGAGGGGTTGACCGACGCCGAAATCACGGGACTGCTCGACCGCGCCCTCGACGACTGGGAGGCTCGGCGCGGCGCGGTTAAGAAGGCGCTGCTGATACCGCCGGATTTCACGAGGTTCCATTCCAACGCGGGTTTCATCACCAGGGCGGTCAGAAAACGCCTCGCTGCCGAGGGGGCGAAGGTCGACGTCATGCCGGCGCTCGGCACCCACGCGCCGGTTTCCGAAAGCCAGTGGAAGACCATGTTCGGCGACATCCCGTACTCGGAGATGATCGTGCACAACTGGCGCACCGACGTGGTCAGGATAGGCGAGATACCGGCGGCGGAGGTGGAGAAGATTTCGGATGGTCTGTGGAAGGAGCCGGTCGGCGTGGAGGTCAACCGCAGGCTGGTGGAAGGCGGCTACGACCTGGTGCTGTCGCCCGGCCAGGTGGTTCCCCACGAAGTCATCGGCATGGCCAACCACGCGAAGAACATATTCGTGGGAATCGGCGGGGCGGAGATGATTAACAAGTCTCACATGATCGGCGCGGTCTGCGGCATGGAGAAGGCCATGGGCAGGGATCACACTCCGGTTCGGCGGCTTTTCGACTACGCGCTCGGGCACTTTCTGCCGGACAGCCCGATTCTCTGGGCGCTCACGGTGAACACCGCCCCCGGTGGGGTGATTCGTTCGCACGGGCTCGTCATCGGCGAGGGGCGCAGATGCCTCGACGAGGCGGTGAAACTCGCCCGGATCAAGAACGTCGACTACGTGGAGCACGGGCTGAAGAAGTGCGTGGTGTACCTCGACCCTTCCGAATTCACCTCGACTTGGCTCGGCAACAAGGCGATCTATCGTACGCGGATGGCGATGGCCGACGGCGGGGAGCTGGTGGTACTCGCGCCGGGCGTGAAGCGTTTCGGCGAGGATGACGCGGTCGACCGGCTCATCCGCAAGTACGGTTACCGCGGGCGTTTGCACACGCTGGAGGTGTTCCGCCGCACGGACGCGGCGGATCTGCGCGCCAACATGGGCGCGGCCGCCCACCTGATACACGGTTCTTCGGACGGCAGATTCAAAATAACCTACTGCGTCAGCAACATCACGCGCGAAGAGGTGGAGGGGGTCGGTTTCGCCGCCGCCGACTACGGAGAAACCGCCGCGCGCTACGACCCAGCCGCGCTCAAATACGGCTACAACACCGTCGGCGGCGAGGAAGTGTATTTCATTCCGAATCCCGCGCTCGGGCTTTGGATAAACAGGGAAAAGTTCAACTAACGGAAAAGAGGGTGCAATGGACAAAAAAGAAAAAAGCGGAGTGGCCGGCAAGGTCGTGGTGTGCACCGGCGCGGCCGGTGTGCTGTGTTCGTCGATGACTGAGGATCTGCTCCGCCACGGCGCCAAAGTTGCCGTTCTCGACATGCGCAAGGAACTGGCCGACAAATTCGTCAGAAAGATGGCGAAGAAGGGACTGACCGAGGCGATCGCGGTGGAGGCGAACGTGCTCGACAAGGCGTCGCTCGAAGCGGCGAAGAAAGTCGTGCTCGGCAAATGGCGACGCATCGACATACTCATCAACGGCGCCGGCGGCAACCATCCGAAAGGCACGACGCCGGCGGAGCAGATGACGAAAGACTCGAAGCTCGAAGACACTTTCTTCGGGCTGACGGCGGAAGGATTCGAATTCGTCAACCGGCTCAATCTGGTCGGCACGGTGCTGCCGTGCCAGGTTTTCTGCAAAGAAATGCTGAAACGCGGCGGCTCGGTGCTGAATTTCTGCTCGATGGCGGCGTACCAGCCCCTCACCAAGGTGGCGGCGTACGGCGCGGCCAAGGCCGGCATCATGAACTTCACCAGATTTCTCGCGACGCATCTCGCGCCCATGGGCATACGGGTTAACGCGCTCGCGCCGGGGTTCTTCATCACCGACCAGAACCGCTTTCTCATGCTCGAGAAGGACGGCAAGACCCTCACCGCCCGCGGCAAAAAGGTGATCGCGAAGACGCCGATGCGCAAGTTCGGCAAACCGAGCGATCTCCACGGCGCGGCGAGATTTCTGCTTTCCGACGAATCGGGCTTCATAACCGGCGTCACCTTGCCGGTCGACGGGGGATTCGTCTGTTACTCCGGCGTGTGATTATGATATAATGAAAGGGTCATGACAGACAGCAAAATCAGTTTCGAGCCGCCGCGCGGCATGCGGGATTTCTATCCCGAAGACATGCTCTGGCGCAACAAGGTGTTCGACGCGTTCCGGGCGGCGGGCGAAGCCGCGGGTTTCGAGCCGTACGACGCGTGCGTCGTGGAGAGTTACGAACTCCTCGCCAGAAAGGCCGGCGAGGAAGTGGGGGAACAGATATACCACTTCCTGGACAAGTCCGACCGGCATCTCGCGCTGCGCGCCGAAATGACTCCGACGCTCGCGCGCATGGTGGCGCAGCGGCAGAAGGAACTGGCGATGCCGGTGAAGTGGACGACCGTCGCGCAGTGCTTCCGTTACGAGCGCACGACCAAGGGGCGCAAGCGCGAGCACTACCAGTGGAACGTCGACATCATCGGCTCCGAATCGGTGCTCGCCGAGGCGGAGGTGATCGGGGTCGCCGTCGACGCGCTCCGAAGAATGGGCCTGACGCCGGCCGATTTCAAGGTTCACGTGTCGTCGCGCCGGCTGCTGTCGGAGATTCTTTCGGTGAGCGGCATTCCCGAAAACCTCCATGCGCAGGTGTTCCTCGCGCTTGACAAGCGCGGCAAGATGCCGGACGGCGAAATCGCCGGCATGCTGCGCGCCGGCGGTCTTGACGAGGCCGGGGTGCGCCGCGCGTTCGAGATAATGACAATAGAGGATGTCGCCGGTGCGCGGGCGATGCTGGGAGGGGCGGCGTCGCGCGGCGCCGACGAACTGGAGGAACTCTTCCGTCTGGCCGGGGCGGCCGGTTTCGCCGACGCGCTCGTCTTCGACATCTCGGTGATACGCGGGTTGAGCTATTACACCGGAATCGTCTTCGAATGTTTCGACGCCGCGGGGGAATTCCGCGCCGTTTTCGGTGGAGGGCGTTACGACAACCTGCTGACCGCGATAGGCGGTGAGCCGGCGACCGCGGTCGGGCTGGGTTTCGGCGACGTGGTCGTCACCGAACTGCTGAAGGCGCGGCTCGGCGCCGGCGCGGTCACGGCGAAAAAATGCGTCGCCGTCGGATACATGGCGGCTGAGCAGCGCGACGCCGCGGTGCGTCTCGCCGCCGCACTGCGCGCGAAGGGCGGGGCGGTGGATCTCGCGCTCAAGCCCGTCAAGCCCAGAAAGTTCTTTTCGCGCGCCGGCGCGGCGGCCTACGCCGCGGTGCTGATCGGCCCCGACGACGTCGCTGCCGGAACCGCGCGGATGAAGAATCTCGCCACCGGGGAGGAACGGGAGATATGCCTCGCCTGACGGAGGACGGCGGCGTCAGGGCGAGTCTCGAAGTCGGCTTCGGCGGCGGGGCTCTGCCGGAGGCTTTCTCCGGGTTGCGCGGCCGCGTGAGCCGGTCGATCGACGGCGTGGCGGAATTCCCTTTCGAAGACGCCCAGTTCGACGTGGTGCTGATGGCGGGCAGGGCGGTGTCGCGCAGATCGGTGAAGGAGGCGCACCGGGTGCTCAAGCCCGAGGGGTGTCTCCATTTCATCGTCATGGAGCGCACGAAATCGCAGGAAGGTTTCACGCTGCCGCAGATATATTCGGTGGTGCGCGACGGCTTCAATATCGTCGACGTGGTGCGCCCCGCCTGGTGGCGTTTCGGGTCGCGCGGACGCACCATCACCATTTGCGCCCAGAAGAAGAACTGGCGGCCGGCGATCAACGCCTACCGCCCGTACGTATGACCTTCGCCGCCGTTTCGCTGCTCGCCGCCATGACCTCCGCCAACGCGGTCGCGACGGTGCTCAATTCCAAAAGCGCCACCAGCGCCGCCAACTACGCGGAGGCGCTGGAAATGGTGGAAAAGGAGGCCGGGGAGGGCAAGCCCCTCCAGCAGTTCGTGATCGGCGTGATCACCGACGACAAAAAACTTTCAGCCAGATATCTCGACGCCGCTCGGGACAAGATTCTGAAACTTGCGGAGAAAACCGACAACCCGATCGCATGGTATCTGCTGTCGATGGAGAAAAACGACATCACGATGCTGGTGCGGGCCGCGGACGGCGGCAACGTGCAGGCGCTGAACGCGCTCGGCACCGTCATCACCCAGCAGGCGCTGTCGCTCGACCGGTCCGACACCAACGCCGTGGAACGGCTGCTCAAACGCAGCTACGGGTATTTCAGCAAGGCCGCGGAAGCCCGCGACCCCAACGGTTTCATAAACCTCGGCACGTGCTACCTGCGCGGGCTGGGCTGTCCGCAGGACATGTCCATGGCCTTCACATGCTTCAAGGCTGCCGCCGACGCGGGGCATCCCGAAGGCATGGACAACATGTCGGCCTGCTACCAGTTCGGGCACGGTGTGGAAAAAAACGGCGAACTGTCACTCTACTGGGCGATGCGCGGGCGCGCGGCGCGCGGCGACAAAGCCGCGGCGAAATGGCTGAAGGACAGGAAATGAAAATACTGATGATCGGCGACGTGGTCGGCAGTCCGGGGCGAGGCGTCCTCAAACGGGAACTCCCCCGCCTCAAGGCAGAAAAGAACGCCGCCGCCGCCGTGGTCAACGCCGAGAACTGCGCCGCCGGTTCGGGTATAACCGCCGCGCTGGCCGCGGAGATTTTCGCCGCCGGGGCCGACGCGATAACCCTCGGCGACCATACCTGGGGGCAGAAGGATTTCGCCGGCCAGATCGGCGGTCTGGAGCGGATCGTGCGGCCGGCGAACTACCCGCCGGAATGCCCCGGCCGCGGCTGGTGCCTCGTCGACACGCCGACATTGCGCTTCGCCGTGGTCAATCTGCAGGGCAGGGTGTTCATGAATCCGGTCGACTGCCCGTTCAAAGCGCTTGAACGCGCTCTTGCGGAAATTCCGAGGAATGTTCCGGTGTTCGTCGACTTCCACGCCGAGGCCACAAGCGAGAAGATGACGTTCGGGTACTGCTTCGACGGTCGCGTTACCGCGATCGCCGGCACGCACACCCACGTGCAGACTTCTGACGCCAGGGTGCTGCCGAAAGGTACGGCCTATATAACCGATCTCGGAATGACCGGTCCGTACGTCTCGTCGATCGGCCGCGATCTTAAGCCGGTGACGCGTAAATTTATGACCGGCATGCCGTCGCGGTTCGAAGTGGCGGACGGACCGTGCGTGCTTGAAGGCGCGGCCGTCGAGTTCGATCCGTCGACGCGGCTGGCGGTCTCCGTCGAGGCGGTAAGAGTGCGCGAAGCGCCGTCCCGGGCATGAAAACGTTCCTCCGGGATGCACAGAGAAGGATTTGAGAGCAAAGAGGAGAAAAGACATGAAAAAAGAAGAGGGGGTTTACATTTCCGATTCGCTGGCGTCGTTCGGCGGTTATGCAGGCATCGGCAGGCACTTTGCCAAGGCGGCGGAGTTTCTCGCGCGCAAAGACCTGTTCAGACTGCCAAACGGACGCTACGCGCTCGACGGAGAGAACGCTTACGCGATGATCCAGGAGACGCAGATGAAGGAGTGGGGCGGCGGCCGGCCGGAAGTGCACCGCGAATATTTCGACGTGCATCTGCCGGTTTCCGGCGAAGAGACCATCGGCGTCGCCAAGTTCGACCCGAAAACCGCCGGCGATTTCAACGATGATGAAGATGTCGGTTTCTACGACGACGTTAAAGTGGAACCGCTCACCCTGAAGCCCGGCGAGTTCGTGATTCTCTACCCCCGCACCTGCGCCCACGTGCCGTGCTGCACCATGATCGGCGCAACGGTGATCCGCAAAATCGTGGTGAAACTGCACCGTGCGCTCGCCGCGGCACTGGCGTTCGCCGCGGTGTTCGCCGCCTCCGCGCCCGAAGCGTCCGCGGCGGGAGTCACCACCAAATACGGTCATTCAGAATACGTCAAATACGCGCCGGAAGCCAAGACCAAGGTAGCCGCCGTCATCTACGCCCTGACCGACGATTTCAAACACGCTTCGCGCTGCCCGGTCAAAAAACTCAACGACCGCGGCTACGCAGTCGTCACCCTCGACTGCACGAAATTATCCGGACGCCAGGACGAAGCCCGGGCCGCCGCCATCAAGGCGGTCAAAAAGGCGCTCGCGGACGACCCGGACATCGACGCCGAATGCACCGGCGTCATTCTCGACAAGGTCCAGGTCGGCTGGGACGAAGTGGAAGCCAACTGGATGGAACTCGCCGATTCATACGACCGCAAAGGCTGGAACGCCGACCCCTCCAAAGTCGCCCGCACCCGCCCGTTCACCGTGCTGGCCTGGAATCTCGAGGGCGGCAACGAAACGCCGAAGGAGATCGCCTCGCTCGTGGCGTTTCTTAAAGACGTGCGGCCTGACGCGATGCTCATCAGCGAACAGTACGGCAAACTCCCCGCGATTCTGGAGGGGTTGGGCGCCGGCTGGCAGGGCGAGCGTTTTTCGATGAATCTCGCCTTGATCTCACGCTGGCCGATAGCCGCGACCGCGCGTCCGTTCGAAGCCCCGTGGAACTACCTTGATCCGACCGGGCCGTTCAACTTCGGGTTCGGCGAAATCGTCGTGCAGGGGCAGCGCGTGCGGACCTGTCCGCTGTGGATGAACTGGGAACTCGGCAAGCCGAGGTTCTCCAACCTCCGCACCGACGAGATGAAGGGAATTATCGGTTCAATCCAGGGGGCCATCGCCGAGGCCGACGAAGTGCCGATCGTGATAGGCGGCGATTTCAACGACTACGTCCATCCCCACGAACAGATGATGGCCAAGGCCGGTTTCACAGACACGTACCGCAAGTTCCACCCCGAACTGGACGGCACCAACGCCTACACCTGGGCCAGCCCCGCCGGCAACCGCCGTCATTTCATCGACTACATATTTTCCAAAGGCGCCAAACTCAGGCCTGTCGCGTCGGAGATATTCCACTCCAAGTGGCATAAGCCGTTTGACTTCAGGGGCAGGCATTACGAGTCTTTTCCGTCCGACCACGGTTTCGTGCTGACTTCATTCGAGCTGGAGCTGCCGACGGTGCCTTCGCGCATCTTTCTCACGAAGGGCGAGAACCGGACCGAATCTCCGATCGCCTACCGTGATGAGCCCGGCTGCGTGCTGGAGTTGCGCCATCCGGTGGGCGTCACCGGTTTCCCGACGGTCGTCTGGCTGCACGGCGGCGGGTTGACCTCCGGCAAAAGGGCGTTCATACCGCTCGACGTCAACCGCATCGCGGTCGCAGCGGTCGACTACCGGCTGATGCCCAAGGTCGGGCCCGACGTCTGCATAGACGACGCCGCGGCGGCCGCCGCTTTGGTGAAGAAGCGCATTTCGGAATTCGGCGGCGATCCGGACCGTGTTTTCGTGGGCGGGCACTCCGCCGGCGCGTATCTGACTTTCATGCTCGGTCTCGACAAACGCTGGCTCGGCAAATACGGCCTCTCCCCGTTCGACTTCGCGGGGTACATGCCGCTTTCCGGGCAGGTCACCAAGCATTTCGCCGTGCGCAAGCATTTCAAAGACCGCGTGAATTCATTCCAACCGGTCGTGGACGAGTGGGCGCCGATGCACTATCTCAGCCCCAAAACGCCGCGTTTCTGCGTGGTGGTGGGCGACCCGCGCATTGAATGGCGGATGCGCGCGGAGGAAAACGAGTTCATGTATAAAAGTCTGAAGGCGATGGGCAACACCGCATTCGAGTTCCATTCCGCGCCGGAAACCAATCACGGCACCTGCCGCGGACCTGCGATGCCGATCTTCCAGCGCTTCATCGATTCCGGCGGAAACAACGGCCGTTTTTGATATAATAATGTCAGGCATGAAGGTTGAAAGGAGTTGATGAATCATGAGCGGATGGAACGGCAGTGCAGATGCGGCCAGTCGTGCCGCTGACGGTCCGGTGAAAGACCGTCGCCGGGTGCCGCCGGCGCTGAAAGGCGCCGTCGCCGGCTTGCTGGTGGTGGGCGGGGCCGTCGCCTGGTTTCTCATGTCGTCGACCACCTCCACGCCCGGGCGGTCCGGACACGAACGGCCGCGGATGATAAAGGAGGTGCGGCCCGCCGCCGCAGGCAAAGCCGCCGCGCCGGAACCGGTGAAGAAAACCCGTGTGCAGCTGCAGCGCGAGCGCGGCTGCTACACGAACGAACTCGGCTACGTGTTCAACCGGCCGACTTCCAAGGTGGTTTTCACCAACGACCTCGCCCGGACGCGCCGCACTCTCGCCGACAAAGTGTTCACCAATCCGGCGGACCGCAAAATCGGCAATCTGCTGCTCATCCCCCCGGGAGCGACGCTCGTCGGCGAACCTCCGAAGAACTATTACGGCAGAATCTTCGTGAAGAATTTTCTCAAATCCATCCGCGAGCCGTTCATCGTCACCTCCGAAGACCCGCCCGAAGTCGCCGACCTGAAACGCGCCGTGATCGATGCGAAGATCGAACTTAAGGAAAGGTACGACGCCGGCGAAGACATCGGCACTATCATGGCCAATGAACGCCGCGAGCTTCAGAATCTCGGTCTTTACCGGCAGGAGCTCGACAAGGAACTTAAGAAAATCGCGCGCCGCAAAGACCTAACCGCCGCCGACATGCAGGATTTCGTGACCGCCGCCAACAAGATGCTCGCCGACCGCGGCGCCGGTCCGTTGAAGATGCCGGTCATGGCCGTCCGCAGATTCCAGCTCGCCGAATCCGGCGGCGAAGACGGTGCGAAAACCGCCGGGGAGACGGCCGGCGGTGACGAGCCAGCCAAAGCCGAACCCCCAGGCGATGAAAAAACTAAAGATTAATAGCAACGGAGAATCAACCATGAAACACACCGCATCCGCAATCGCCGCCGCTTTGTTCGCGACTTCAGTGTTCGCGGCCGAAGCGCGCCCCCCCGTTCTGAAACAACTGCCGCGCCGCGCCGATCCGGTGGCGGTCGCCAAAGCCGCCAGAGAGCGCGCCGCGCGCCGCGCCGCCGAGGAAGGCGGCGTACTTGAAAGGAAGGGTGTGTCACAGGGCAAAATCGTTTTCATCGACACCCAGACCGCGGTCGACAAGTCGGTGGTGATCGGCGCCGTTGAAAATTTCGACCGGATGATCCGCCGCTACGACATCCACGTCGTTCGAGAAAGCCCGGCGAAGCCAGCCGAGCTGAAGGCCAGAACCGGCGCGAGCGTGGCGGTCATACTCGTTTTCGACGACGACACGCCGTCGATGCTCGTCTCGCCGGATGAACGATGGGCGGTGGTGAATTTCAAGAAGCTCGAGGAGGGTCTCAAGAGCGAGGAGGCGAAGAAGAAATTCTTCCACTCCCGGTGCTCCAAGCAGCTGCAGCGCGCTTTCGTGGCGGCCTGCGGCGGCATCAATTCGAGTTTCAAGGGCAACATCATGTCGGTGACGTCGATACCCGACCTCGATCTTTGCGTTGACATGCTGCCGGTCGACCGCGTCTCGGCGGCGAATGAATACATGAAGGCGATCGGCATGAAGCCGCGGCGCCTCGTGTTCTACTCCACCGCCTGCGAAGAAGGCTGGGCGCCGGCGCCGACCAACGCCGTGCAGAAGAAAATCTGGGACGACGTGCACAAGCTGCCGAGCAAGCCGATCACGATCGATCCCGAACCCGGCAAGCCCGCGGCGAAGAAATAAGTGAAGTTCATCTACGAGTACCGGACGAGCGACAACGCGCAGCACGAAGGCGTTATCTCCGCCGCCGACCGGGAAGGGGTGTTCGCAGAGCTGAAAGCCCGCGGCGTTCGTCCTTTCGCCGTTCGCGAAGCACCCGGGCTCGTGAACAAGATTCTGGGCAAAGGCAAGCGCTGGCTGGCCATAGCCGTTCTCGCCGCCATCGCCGCGGCGGCGGTGGCGGCGGCGGCGAGAGCCAGCCGTTCGCGGGCGGCGATCACCAGTTCCCCTCTCCCTCGCCATCAGGTCTACGGCGACCCGGCATTGATGGCCGAACTCGTCGCCTCCGATTTCTCCGTGGTCTTCCCCGAACGGGGCGACCGCCTGCTCGCGAGGTATGCCCAGCCCGGTTCACCGGTTCCCCGCCTCGACACGGCCGCGGTGGCGGCGGCCGCCAACGACCTCAAACGCGCCGTCGCGGCCGGGATCCCGCTTTCACCGGACGATCCCCGCGAAATCAACGAACTTAAACGCATAGTCATGGGCATGCGCGGAGAACTCCGCCGCTATCTGGCCAACGGCGTCGGCACGTACGAAACCTACATCCGCCGTCTCGAGGAACGCCAGAACACCGAAGCGCAGATCCGCGCGCGCACCGAAACCGAGCTCGGCCTCACCCAGGATCCAGAAATCTGGGAGCGGCGGAACGCAGAACTCCGGGCTCTCGGCATACGCACGGTGCCGGCTCCTGAACTCTGACGCATCATTATGGAATCTCCAGTCGCAATCGTGGGCATGAGCTGCCGTTTCGCCGGCTGCGCCGGTGTCGCCGCGTTCTGGGAGGCGGTGCGCGAACGCGCGACGATGCTCACCCCGCCGGGGCCCGAAGCGGAGCTGCCCATCGGCCAGACAAACATCTTCAACCGTCCGTATCCGTCGCGCATCGGCCAGCTGGGCGACCTGTACGCCTGCGTGCCGTCGATGCAGAATTTCCCGCGGCAGGTCAACGCCGGGGAGAACCAGGATCTGTACTTCGCCACCCAGCTCGCCTTTGACGCCCTGGTCGACGCATCGATGCCGCCCCGCCCCGCCACCGACGTGCGCGGTTCCGTCCGCGTCGGTTATGCGCCGCCGTTCAACGCCGCGACCGTGAACTGGCTTCAGCACACCGCGTTTCTCGACCAGACGCTCGACACCATCCGCCGGTTTTTCCCGAACGCCCCCGAAGACGCCATGGACGCGGTTAAGACCAAGCTTGTGGAGTCGCTCCCTTCGCCGGACGCCGCGTCGTTTCTCATCGGCAGCGGCTACCGCTTCGCCTCCTGGATCGCCCGAGAATGCCGTTTCTCGGGGGCGGCGACGACCATGGACGCCGGCGTGCTCACCGGTGCGGCGGTGCTTTCGGCGGCGGTGGACGATTTGTGCACCGGGCGCGCCGACACCGCGATTGCCGGCACCCTCACCCCGCCCCTCAACCGCGCCCACATCGAAGGTCTTTCTGGCGCGGTGCCGTTTTCGCTGCGGACGGAACTGCACCCTTTCGCCCGGGAACAGGACGGCACCCTGCCCGGAGAGGGCGGCGCCTTCTTCGTGCTTAAGCGCCGCGCCGACGCCCTGCGCGACCACGACCGCGTCTATGCGCTCGTGAGAAGCGTCGTCACCGGCCACAACCCCGACGACGACCCCTCCGCCGTAATCGCCGAGGCGACCGCCCGCGCCGAAGTTCCCGTGCGCTCCATCGGGCTCATCGAGGCGGACGGTTCCTGCATCCGCGATGCGGAACAGAGGGAACTGGCCGCCATACAGCGACTTTGGGGCGAACACCGCCCCGGTGCGCCTCTCGTCGGCGTAGGCTCGGTCAAAGGGAACATAGGGCACACATTGCGCAGTTCGATGTCGGCGGGTCTGGTCAAGGCCGCGATGGCGCTTTACACCAAAGTGCTGCCGCCGCAGGTGTCCGCCGCGAAATCCGCCGAGGAAGTGTCGAACCTCGCCTCGAGCGCGTACCTCCTCGACGAAGAGCGGCCGTGGATCACCGCCGACAGCGCCACTCCGCGCCGGGCGGCGGTGCTGGGCAACAATTTCGACGCGATCAACCCGATCGGCAGAACTTCGGTCGCCGGCCGGAGCGCGGTAATCATCCTTGAAGAGGAACCGGAGACCCGCTGATGGCGGAACTCGTGCTGATCAGCGCCGCTGACGACGGCTCCCTCCTGGCGGAGACAACCCGCATCGTCGGGTTCATCGACAGGTTCCCCGATGTGCGCCTGCGCGACATCGCCTACACCTGCTGCCAGAATCATGGCGAAAGCGTACTCGCGATCGTGGCGGCGGACGTTCCGTCGCTGCGCGCACGTCTCATCTCCGCCGCAGGCCGCATCGGCAACCCAGACACCGTCCGCCTGCGAGACCGCGGCGGAACGTATTTCTTCCGCGAACATCTGCTCGGTCCCGGCCGCGGCAAACTCGCCTTCGTCTATCCGGGCGTCATGAGTTTCTATCCTGACATGCTCCGCGATCTGGCGATAGAGTATCCGGTGTGCCGCTGCGCTTTCGACGAACTCGAAGAAGCCCTCGTCGGCGATCAGGAGTTCACCCCGTCGTCGTTCATTTTTCCGCCGGCTCCCTACTACAGCCATGACGCGGACATCTTCAAGTCTGGCGCGTACGCCCAGGCGCTCGTCGCCACCTACGCCGCCTGCGATGCGCTCGCCCGTCTTCTGGGGATCATCGGTCTCGCGCCCGACGGCGTCGTCGGTTTCGCCGGCGGCGACCTCGCGGCTATGATGCGTTCCGGTGCGGCGGGCGCTTCACTGCCGCGCCAGAAACGCGTGCGCGTGATCAGCGACATCTACCGCATCGTCCACAAGGCGGTCAACCACGGCGGGCTGCCCGAAGTCGCCGTGGTCACCGCGCTGCTGCGCCGGGAAGATGAAATCGACGAACTGGTGAAGGGGTTTCCCGAGGGCAAGGTCACGCTTGAGGTGGATTTTTCTCCGCGGCAGAAAACCTACGTGATAACGAAAGATTTCGAAGCAGAGGCGATGGCCGCCTTCGCGGCCGCCGGTGTGCGGGTGATGCGGCTCGCCCCGGACCGCCCGTTCAACACTCCGATGTGCAAGGTGCTCGTTCCCGCGGTCAGAAAATTCACCGACGAGTGGATGCGGCACGACCCGGTGTGCGAGGTCTACTCCTGCGCCGCCGCCGACCGGCTGCCATCGCGCCAACGCGCCGCCCGCAAGGAAACCGCCGAACGCTGGGCCAACCCCGTACGGTTCCGAGACACCG
This sequence comes from Kiritimatiellia bacterium, assembly GCA_017652705.1. Lineage (GTDB taxonomy): Bacteria > Verrucomicrobiota > Kiritimatiellia > RFP12 > UBA1067 > UBA1067. The sequence continues at coordinate 16,781 of JAGCAM010000084.1, forward strand.
TGCTTAAGATGCACGCCGACGGCTACCGCGTTTTTCTCGAAGTCGGGCCGAGAGGTCTGATGACCGCCGCGGTAACCGACACGCTGAAAGACGAAGAGCACGCGGCCATCGCGATGAACTCCATCCACCGCCGCGGCTCCCTGCAGCTGCGCCACGCGATCGGCCAGCTCGCCGCCCTCGGCGCCAAAATCGACATCTCGGCCGGGTTTGAGCGCCGCGGC
>JAGCAM010000085.1 GCA_017652705.1 Kiritimatiellia bacterium
ACCTGTTTGTAGGACAGGGCTTCGGCACTCGGGTCGCCCCTCATGCCGCCTGTCTTCCTAACTGACTGTCGATTTCTTGTCAGTGCGAACTCCTTTCATTTCGCAAGTCGCTATCGAACTTTACTTGGCGCACCATCCTACAAGTTCAGCCAAGCGTCGCTTGGCGCACCATCAGGGGCATCCTTTCCTAACTGTTGGCCTGCCCCCCCTATGCGTTTCCCGCGCTTATCGGGGAGGTTTATACAAAAAGTGTATCATCTTCCAGCTTCGCTGTCAAGGAGCGACTGGGGCATTTCACTGACCGATTACCCGCTATCGCGTATGGAACGGCCGACAGGGCGATAGAGCGGTTATATTTTTCCGTGCCCCGCTTCTATTCGCCGATTTCATTCTGCCGCGCGACCAGCCCGGCCGCACCGTACATCTTGCGGAGCTTGGGCTTTTCAATTTTACCGGTCGGATTGCGCGGCACATCGGCGAATATGATCCTGCGCGGGCGCTTGTATCGCGGCAGCGACATGCAGAAGTCGTTCACATCGCGTTCGCTCAGCGCCTCGCCATCCTTCACCGAGATGATCGCGGCCGCGATCTCGCCCAGCCGGGCGTCGGGCAGACCGATGACCGCGACATCCTTCACCGCCGCGTTCGTGCGCAGAAAATCTTCGATCTGCACCGGATAGATGTTTTCTCCGCCCGTGATGATCACGTCCTTCGCGCGATCGACGAGATAGATGAAACCGTCTCGTTCTTCGGCCATGTCGCCGGTCAGCAGCCACCCCGGTTCCTTTTTGATTTCCGCAGTCGCCTTGGGGTTGCGGTAGTATTCTTTCATCACGCCCGGGCCTTTGAGCGCGAGTTCGCCGACTTGACCGGGCTTGACCGGCGTAACCCCGTCGGAGCCGACGATCTTCGTCTCCCAGCCGTAGCCGGCGACGCCGATCGCCCCGACGTGATCGATGTTCTCCACCCCGAGGTGCACCGCCCCCGGGCCGGTCGATTCGCTCAAGCCGTAGTTGGTGTCGTAATCGTGATGCGGAAAAACCTTCTTCCAGCGCTTCACCAGCGAAGGCGGCACCGGCTGCGCCCCGATGTGCATAAGCCGCCACTGGCCAAGTTCGTAGTCGGAGAGCTTTATGTCGCCGCGGTCGATCGCGTCGAGAATGTCCTGCGCCCACGGCACCAGCAGCCACACGATCGTGCATCGTTCCTCCGACACGGTGCGGATTATCCACTCCGGCTTGACGCCCTTCAGCAGCACAGCCCTGCCGCCGACGAGAAACGAGCCGAACCAGTGCATCTTCGCGCCCGTGTGGTAAAGCGGCGGGATGCAGAGGAACGTGTCGTCCTTCGTCTGGCCGTGGTGCGCCTGCTCCACCAGACAGCTGTGCAGCAGACAGCGGTGCTGCAGCACGATCGCTTTCGGAAAACCAGTCGTGCCGCTCGAAAAGTATATCGCCGCCTCGTCCTCCGGCAGCATCACCGTTTCGGGGGACTTCGATATGCAGTACCCGACGAGATTGTGGTAGGATTCGGCGAACACCGGGCAGTCCTCGCCGACGTAGAGCCTCGCCTTGACGTTCGAGATGCAGTCCGCGATCTGCTCCACGCGGCCGATGAACTCGGGTCCGAACACGAGCGCCGCGGCGTCGGAAAGACCGAGACAGTACTTGATTTCGTCCGACGTGTATCTGAAGTTGAGCGGCACCGCCATGCACCCGGCCTTGAGCACGCCGAAGTAAATCGGCAGCCACTCGAGACAGTTCATGAGAAGAATCGCGATTTTATCGCCCTTTCTGAAGCCGCGGCTCAGCAGAAAGTTGGCGAAACGGTTCGCTTTCTCGTCGAATTCCCGCCAGGTGAGCTCCGAGCGGAAAGCCCTCGCCGGCGCCGACTCCACCAATTCCGCCTCGCGCCAGGTTTTCTGGCGGCCTCCGTCGGGGGTGTCGATCTCGACCAGCGCCACGTCTCCGCCCCATTCGCGGGCGTTGCGCTCAAGTATTTCGGTTATGTTGTTCATGCTCAAAATTCCGCCTGCGTCCATTTGAGATCTGCCAGCGCGTTCTTCGCCTCCTGCGCGACCCGCGGATCGGCCGCGTTCTTCATCGGCTCGCATTTGTCGATCACGTCTTTGACGAGTTTCTCGTAACGGCGGCGCTTGACCGTTTCCTTCGGACCGAACCGCGGCGGATCCTTCGCGCGTTTCGCGAATTCGACCAGATCGGCGACTTTTCTGACATCCGGCACGGCGGCGAGCTTCGTCACCCTGTCTTTGTAAGCCTTCGCTTCTTTCGGGTACTGCTTGGCGAAGTCTTTCATGCGCAGAAAGGCCCTGCACGGCAGATGGTCGAGCTCGTAGTCGAGAAAGCGCTTCCACTGGGCGAGGTTTTTAGGCGCTTCCGCATCGGTCAGCGCGGTGACGACCGCCCTGGTGGCGCTGCGGTCGTTGAGACCGAGATAGACAAGTCGGCCTGTTTCATCGACCACGTAAAGGAACGGAAGTTCGGCGGAGACCGGTTCGTTGGTGGAGATCCCCGCTTCCCGGTAGACCGGGAAAGTCACGCCGGCGGCGATTTTTCTCGCCTCGTCGCCGACGGTCCCGACGTGACCGCCGAGCACGACGAACTGCTTGGTTTTAAAGCCGCGCCAGACCTCTTCGAGACGGCTCATCATCGCGCCGCCGCCTTCGTTGGCGGACCATTTGCACACGAGCACGACTTTGCCCTGCAGATAGCCCGCACTCGCCATGCGGCCGCCGAGATGGTGGTCGCGGTCAACGTTACGCCATTCCGCGGCGTGCGAAAATGTCGCGACGGCGGCGGCGGCCAGAAAAAGCTGAAATTTTCCCATACCGTAATTATACCAAAAACGGCGTCGGTTTTCAGCGCGCGCCCTTCTCGGCCAGACGCGCGAGTTCCTCCCGGGCGGCCGCCATGTCGGCGAGAAATTCCTTCGACGCGTGAAGCCTGGCGTACGCCGCGGCGGCGGCGAGACGGCCCGCTTCTACGTCGCTCCGCCAGTGGTAGCCGGCGATGATGCGGCTCTCCCCGTATTCATGGCCGAACTTCAGCACCGCGTTCTGAACCCTTGGGTTAAGCTCCGCCATCAGCAGCGCCATGCACCAGCCGCGGAAAGCGTGTCCGCTGGGGTACGACCCGTTATCCCGCAGCAGCTCCTCGCTGTCCGGCAGCAGAGAACTTTCGCCGTAATAAACGTACGGGCGCTTGCGCATGTACGCGTCCTTCGGCTTGTGGGTGGCGCGCCGCACGGTCATCAGCCCCCGGGTCAGCACCCGGTGCATCGCGGGGGTTTTCCCGGGCGTGATCTCCATGCCGAACGGAACCTCGAACCGTTTCAGGAGATCTTTCGCCGTGAACACCGCGTTTGACGCAGCCAGCCGCCCGCGCGCCGTGTCGCGCTGGGTTCTGCCCCAGATGTATTCGGCGTGGTCGCCGACGAACCGGTGCGAACTCCAGCCCGGGGGCGGCGGCAGAAAAACCGTCGCGTCCGGCAAAGCGTCCACGTCGAAATAAACCGGTGCGTCCTGATCCGATTCGTAGGCGTCGTCGGTTTTCTGCGACGGCCCCGCCGCCGCGGCCGGCGCCAGCGCGATCAACCATGCCGCCGCCATTGCGGCTGACACTGCGTTTTTTAGTCCCGTGTCTTTCATTGTTCGTTGTCCTCCGCTTCTGAAGCTTCTGAATCCGCAGCCGGCAGGGTAAGCGTGAATACGCAGCCTTTCGGCCGGTTGGGGCGCACAGTCACGTCGCCGCCCATCGCCCTGGCGAAGTCGCGCGCCGTGCACAGTCCGATGCCGAAACCGCCCTTGCCGCTCTGGAGCGCGGTCTTTGCGCGGTAGTAGCGGTCGAACGCCCTGCGCATCTGCACCGGGGTCATTCCGCCGCCTTCGTCGGCGAACGACACCGACGCCGCGGCGCCGTCAGAAAACGCCGCGACCCTGACCGCGCCGTACGGCGCGGCGTACTTAAGCGCGTTGCCGAAAAGGTTCCAGAGTATCTGCATGGTCATCACCTCGTCGGCGAAGACATACGCGGCCGGGGTGTTGAAATCCACCGCTCCGCCGTACGAATCCTCATAATCGGCGGCGAACAGCCGGTAGGCTTCGCGGCACGCCGCGGACAGGTCGAACCGGACCGGTTGCGGCGGGCGCCGCCTGCCGCCGCGGCGGAGAAAATCCTTGATGTTGTTCACGATCAGCAGCATTCTTTCGTTCAGGCGCTTCGCCTCCGCGTCGTCCCGGCCGATCATCAGCCGCATGCCCACCAGCGGGGTCGTCAGGTCGTGCGCCGTCGCCGCCAGAAAATCGTCGCGCTCCCTCACGAAGCGCAGAAACCACAGCGAAGCCAGCGCCGAGAGCCAAGCCAGCGCCGCCGCTATCACCGCCGAACCGGCATACACGACCGGCGCGTAAGGAAATGGCTTCAGCGCCGCCGTTTCCACGGCCCGGCACTCCTTGTCCCCCGTCGAAACCCACACCGTCGCACGTTCGCCCTCCACCGCGTATCCCCAGGGCACTCCGCCGATCTTGCCTCGTTGCACCCATCCCTTTTTCTTCGATCCGGCGTATCCGGCGGCCTCCGGCTTTTCCATCAGTTCTTCGGCGCGTTCGCGGTATTCCCGGCCGATGCGCACGACTTCGCCGTGCGCCGCGCGCGGCGTCCAGCCGACGACGAACCATCCCCCGGCGACGGTTATCAGCAGCGCCGGCAGGCAGATCAGGGCAACGTAAAAAAATTTGAGCCGGCCCTTCATCTCGGCATGCAAAGCGTCACCGGTCCGACCAGCCCCGCCTCGGCGAAAGGCGCGTCCGCCCCGGGCCCGCATATCGTCCACGTCGCCCGGTCGGCTTCCGGCTTGCCCGCGTCGACGACCAGCTGGTTGTAGATGGTCGAAGTGACGGAGACTTCAACGACGTTTCTGCCGCGCCTGAGCAGCCTGGTCACGTCGCAGCCGAACGGTTTGCACCACAGTTTCGCCGCGACCGTTCCGTTGACCTTGACTGTCGCCCAGTGGCAGACCCTGCCGAGATCAAGCGTCGCCGGCGAAACCTCGTCAAGGTCGAACTCAATGTCGTAAATCCGCTCCGTCGCCCCGATCGGATAGTCCTCCCTCGGTTTCGCCGCGAGCGCGGTCACGCGTGGCGGCTTTGCGCGCACCCGCGATTTCGGATCGCACGGCTTGGTCTCGCCGCTCACCGGGTCGAGCGACGTCCACGCCCCGCCCCGGCCGACGAGAAACTGCGATCTGCCGTCGAGTTCCGAAATGAAGAAAACGTCTTCGTCGCCGTCGCGCCGCTGGTACCACCACAGGTCTTTGCCGGTGCGCCCGATCGACTCGAGCGGCGACGGCCAGTCTGGTTTGAACGGCCCGCGGATGATCCGCGCGCCCTTCTTTTCGAGTTCGTCCAGCCTGGCCTTCGTCTCCGGCAGCAGAAAAGTTCCCGAAGGCAGCCACAACACGCGGTAGCTCATTCCGTCGGGGAACACTATGCGCCCGCCCCGCACGTCGGCGCGCGTCATCAGCGCGTCGTTGTTGAGATAGTCGTATTTGTAGCGGTTCTCGAAAAGATCGCCGCGCTCGCCCGGCTTGTGGTTAAAGTCGTCGCCCAGATACCGGAGAATGTCCACGACCGGCTTGCCGCGCTCGAGCTGCCGGCCGCACCGCTCGAGATAGGCGGTGAAGCACGGCATGTACTTCCACCACGGCTGGAGCCGCAGGAACGGCGTGCCGATGGCGTTGCCGAAACTGCTGCCCGGCGGTTTGCCGCCGACGACCGGGTTGTGCGTGAACGTATGGAAAACTATGTGGGTCAGCCCCCGCGCGAAGTGGCGGTTGGCGTTCTCCTTGAGCTCCTGCATCGACTCGTTGAAAGTGAGCTTGAAACTGGTGAACGATTCTGCGGTGACGCGTTTCTTGCCGTAGATGTGCGCCGCCGAAACGCACGGGCGAATCGGTTTGAAGTCATGAGACCCTACGAATCCTTCGTCGTTGCGGAACGGGCTCCAGAACTCGCACATCGGTTCGTCGGCGTACTTCCAGTACCGCAGGATGTCGCCGTTGATGACGTCGCCGAAAGCCGTTTCAAACTGGATGGTCATTCCGTTGCGGTGCGCGATGTCGGCCATCGCCCCGTAATAGTTGTCTTCGATAAGCCGCGAGCAGGTGCGCCGCCAGTCGAGCAGAAAGCGTTCCGTCGCGGCGGGGCTCACGAGAATGTAGCCGAAAAGAGCCGGCAGCCATTCTCGCAGTTCGTAGCCGTTCAGCCGCTTGAACTCAGACTCCATCTTCCAGGTCCAGCTCTGCACCGAACACTCCCAGCTGTCCACCGTCACCCCCTTCAGCATGCCGCCCTTGAGCGGACCGGCGGCGAGCTTGCCTATGTAGCCGCTCCAGTTGGCTTCGCAGCCGCGGCGGTCCATCTTGTCGCATTCCCAGCCAGTCGCTTCGCCGGGGGCCGGGCCGTTGACGCGTTTGGCGTTGACGTGGCCGAAGACAAGGGTCTTTTTCAAATCGAAGTTCACCGGCGTGTCGTCGCGGGTCATCCTGAATTCGCGCAGCCCCAGCGCGGCCTTCGACTCCCAGTCGTCGAGAATGCCGGTCTGCCGCCCGAAAACCACCTTGACCTCCCTGGCGTCGCAGTGCCGGCTGTGCACTTCCGCGCGCAGCTTGTGCATCACCGGGTTTAAGCGCCGCGGCAGCACGAAAGTCATGCCGGCGGAGTCCTGCCACGCCCCCTGCGGACACCTCCGGCGGAAAACCTCCTTCCCGTCCTCGTAGATCAGCAGTTCCGCGTCGGGTTCATACGCCCAGTGGTGGCATATCTGCTGCGGATTCGGAAACGTCACAGAGCAGACCTGCTCGACCAGGGTTTCGCCGACCGGAAATGTCACCGCGCCGATTTCGCGGTAGTCGTCGTCCTTGTCCCACTTGGGTTCCTTGCCCGGCTCGAAGCACACGAGCTTGCGCATCGCCCTTTCGACCGGCACCCACGGGCCCCCGCTCATCGACCAGCCAGGGCAGTTCTGCATCTTGAACGCGATGCCCCGCTTCGCGCACTCGCCCGCCAGAAACGCGACGAGGTCCTCCCACTTTTCGCTGAGGCACGGCATGGACTCTTTGACGCCCGGCCAGAGCGTTCCGCCCTTCCAGCCGCCGTGGAAGAAATGGACGCCGCCGATGCCGGCCTCCTTGATCGCGTCGAGATCCGCCACGATTCCTTCTTTGGAGGCGTTGCCGCCGATGAAATGAAACCATGCCTCGGGGGAGTATTCCGAAGCGGCGGCGGCCGCCGAACACGCGGCGAACGCCGCGGCGACTATCGTCTTTTTCATTTCAACCCTCATGTTCCTGATTACAGGCCCAACAGTTCTTTCGCCCGTTCGATTTCACCGGATATGTCGATCTTGCGCGAACCGTCGACATAACCGCCGCGCCGCAGGTTGACGAGAAAGCGCCGGTACTTGCTCGGGCCCGGCTTCAGGTTGTCGAGCGCGACCACCTCCGCCGCGCCGCAGGTGCAGGCCTCAGAAAGCATTCCGGTCGAGTCGGCGGTCACGTAAAGCCTCTTCGCCAATTTCACGAAAGCGGGCACTGGGTTGAACCTGTCCCGCGAATAGATCAGGCTGTAGTCCCACGAGAAATCTTCGACGACGCGTTCGGCGGCCGGCGGCGTGCGGCGGCTGGTCGTCACCCAGTGCTCGCAGTCAGTCGTTTCGGCGAAAACGCGCGCCAACTCCGCCTTCAGCCAGCCCGGTTCGAGCGCCGCGCACTTGTTCGGCCCGCCGACGACCACGGCCACCGCCGGCCGCGCGGACGGTGCGTGCCTCGCCGTGAACGCAGCAGCCCCGGCCTCGTAAAACGCCGGATCCACCGCCACGAGATTCGCCGGCGTCTCGACGATGTTGCCGCGCCGCGGCGGATTGTCGAACGACGGGGCGAGAATGCAGTCGAACGACGCGAGGTCGTACCCCCGCGGATGCAGAACGACGCCGCATTTGACCCCCAGCCGCTTCGCCAACGTCTTCGCCGCGTAAAAAGTTCCGCTGCCCGTCCCGAGCACCGCCGCCGGTTTGAAGCCCGCAGGCGGCCGTCCCGCGCCGGAAAACGTCCCGGGCGCGAATTCCCACAACGCCTCCGACCGAACCCCCAGCCGGTCGAAGCAATATGAAAGAGCCTTGTGGAATTTCGACTTGAACCGCACCGCGGCGATTTCGCAGCCGCGGCCGAGCGCGCCGGCGAAAGCCCTGGACTGGTTTTCATGACCGGCTTTGCCGTCCGTCAGAATCAGCACTTTGGTCATCGCGCGCCGCCCCCCAGTCATCCCGTCACCGGCGGGATGCGCACCGTTTTGCGGCACGCGCTTTTCAGCAGTTCCTTCACCGCGGCGCGCATCTGGCGCTTCGCTTCGCCCATCGACGCCTTGATCGTGCAGCCCGCCGCCTTCACGTGGCCGCCGCCGCCGAACCGGGCGGCGAGCACCGTCGCGTCCCAGCCGCCGCGGGTGCGTATCGAGCAGCGCGTCTCTTTGGTGCGGTCGGGTATCTGGTAGAAAAACAGCGCGATTTCGTTCCGCGCTACGGAACGCGGTATCTCGATCACGTCCTCCGCGTCGGCTTTGGTGCCGCGCACCGACCTGAAGTCGTCGCGGGTGAGCGTCACCTCCGCCACGCGCCGGTTCTTCCAGATGTGCAGCGAACGCCACGCCAGCCGTTTCAGCTCAACCGCCTTCCGCGGGAAAGTCCCGTAAAGAATGTCGTTGATCAGCGAGGTGCGCACGCCGCATTTAAGCAGGTCGCCGGCCGCCAGCATCGTGCCCGGGCCGGTCGAATCGTACGCGAAACGCCCCGAATCGGTCACGATCGCCACCCACAGCGCCTCGGCGACGGCGCGGTCTATCTCCCATTCGTTCCACTTCGCGAAACGCCAGACGATTTCACCCGCCGACGACGCCTCCGGGTCGACGATCGACACGTCCGCGAAAGATCCGTCGTTGGTCACGTGGTGGTCGATGCAGATTTTCGGCAGCTTCTCCGCCGCGAGCCGCACTTCCGGCGGCATGCGGTCGAACGACGCGCAGTCGACCGCGATGAACAGATCGAACCGGCGCTGCCGCCTCAGCCTGCGCACCGGCACGATGTCGCCCGCCCCTTCAAGAAAACCGGGCTTGCCGAGTGCGTTCAGATCGGCCGTCGCCGCCGCTTCGTGGCCCGCGTTCGCAAGCAGCCGCGCGAGGGCGATCATGGAGCCGAGCGAATCGCCGTCTGGGCTGACGTGCCCGGATACGAGAATACGCTTGGCGCCCGCTATCAGCTGTTTCGCCGCTGCGTAATTCTCGCGGTTCACTGCCGTTTCTTTTCTTCGGTCTCGAACTCGGGCCGCTTGCCCTTGTACCACCAGAACATGATCGGCGTCGCGATGAAGACCGACGAGAACGTGCCCGACACCACGCCGATCAGCATGATCAGCGCGAAGTCGAATATCGAACCGTCGCCGAACGCGAACAGCGCCAGCACCGCGAAGAAGGTCGTCACCGACGTGATCACCGTGCGCGAAAGGCACGCGTTGACCGCCGCGTTGCAGAGATCGTAGAACGTCAGCCGCTTGTCGTGGCGCAGCATCTCGCGGATCCGGTCGAACACAACGACGGTGTCGTTGACCGAGTAGCCGATGATCGTCAGCAGCGCCGTGATCACGATGAGCGACACCTGCCTGCCGCAGAGCGAAAACAGCCCCAGCGACATGAGCGCGTCGTGCGCCAGCGCCACGATCGCCCCCAGCCCGAAACCGAACTGGAACCGGAACCCGACGTACGCGAGAATCGCCACGAGCGAGAACAGCACCGCGTACGTGCCCGACCGCTTCAGGTCCGCGCCTACCATCGAGCCGACCTCCTCGACCGACGCCGAGGTGAACCCCGCCTCGGGGAACTTATCCTGCAGCAGTTTCGTCACGTGCGCGCCGACGTCCTTGTCTTTCAGCGCCGAGCCCTTCTTCGTCTCGGCGGTCTCGCCGGTCTTCACCAGCAGCGTCGAATCGCCGACACCCTCCTGATACTGGATGACCGCCGCGTTGTCGAAGCCGTCCAGCGCCTTGCGGATGTCGGTCATCGCGGGTTTCGCGTCCTGCTTGAAGTTGTAGACGATCGAGGTGCCGCCCGTCAGGTCGACCGAAAGCACCGACGCGCGGTTGTTCACGAACCGCACCGCGAAAACCGCGAGCGACAGCGCGATGACCGCGAACGACCAGCCGACGGTGTACTTCGTGGCCTTCATGAAGTCGTACTTCGGATTCTTGAAGACCTGCATCATCTTGAAGGGTTTCGCGCGCCCGGGGTCGACGCAGTGGTCGAAGACGAGCCGCGTCACCACCACCGCGGTGAACATCGAAATCACGACGCCCGCCGTCAGCATGATCGCGAAGCCGCGCACCGGCCCGGTGCCCACGATGAAAAGGATGACGCCGGTTATGATCGTCGTCAGGTTGGAGTCGAAAATCGCCGTGAACGCGCGCCCGTAGCCGTTGTACACCGCCTCGCCGGCCGTCCTGCCGGCGGCGAACTCTTCGCGGATGCGCTCGAAAATCAGCACGTTCGCGTCCACCGCCATGCCGAGCGACAGCACGAGACCCGCGATGCCGGGCATCGTCAGCACCGGCAGTTGCATCGAGCCCCCGCCGCCCATCGAAGGATCGTGCGCGAAAACCCCCAGGAAGTTCGCCACGAACACGAGCGCCGTCGGCAGCAGCGCGATGTCGAGAAACAGCGCGATGTCCGCCACGAGACCGGAACGCCAGTAATAAATGAACATGAACACCGCGATGAGGGCGAACCCGAGAACCGCCGCCGTCTTGCCCGCCGCGATCGCGTCTTCGCCGACCGTCGGCGCCACCGAAGTCTCCGCGAGAACCTTCATCGGCGCCGGCAGCGCGCCCGCGTTCAGCTCGTCTGCCAGCTTCTTGGCGCTTCTCGCGTCGAAGCGCCCCGTAATCTGGCCGGACGTGCCGATTTCGCTCTGGATGACCGGCGCGGATATGAGCTGGTCGTCGAGGATGATCGCCAGCTGGCGGCCGCGGTCGCTCGGGTTTTTGGGCCCGTGCGCCTTGTAGTTGCGCGTGAGCGTCGAAAACTTGCGCCCGCCCTCGGCCGACATCCTGAAACCGATCGAAAGACCGCCCGACGTCTGGTCGCGCTCGACCATCGCCGAAACGAGATCTTCGCCCGTCACGCGCGGCTCCGTCGAACGCGCCACGAAATTCGGCGAATACGTGCCGTCCCCGTTGTCTTCAAGCATGAAACTGTAACGGGCGTCGGGCGTCTCGAACCGCGCCAGCCTCGCCGCGTACCCCTTGTTGGTGGACACATCCGCCCAGTTCTCCGCCCGCGCGTAGCCGTTGCCGCTCTTCTTGTAGCCCTCCGGCGCGATTTCCTTCGACAGCAGCTTCGCCACAAGCTGGTCGTTCTTCGGGTGCGTCAGCCGGAATTCAAGAAACGCCGCGTGCTGCAGCGACGCCTTAGCCTCCTTGCGCGTGCGCTCGTCGGCGCCGGGCAGCTGCACCAGCAGCCGGTGCCCCTTGCCCTTCATCCCCTGGATCACCGGCTCGTTGGTGCCCATCGCGTCGACACGCCGCCGGATAACCTGGATGATGCGGTCGTCGCAGCCCGCGAGAGTCTCCTCCATCTTCTTCTCGACCGCCCCGACCGTGTTGGTCAGACCGGGATTCGACGCGATTATCGACTCGCGCAGCTTATCTTCGTCCACCCCGAGGGTGAACGACGTGCCGCCGTTCAAATCCAGCCCAAGACGGATCTTCTCCGACGGCGGATTGCACACGTAGAATGATATGACGGCGATGAGCGCCAGAACCAACCATTTCCACAAATTGTTGCGGCCAACAGAATCTTTAGACATTTTTGCTTTTTTCCTCTTTTGACGTGTTTGGGAATTATATCATATTGCTATTCGGTAAATCAAGGGGTCGCCGCTGTAAGCCATGTCGCATCCGACGGCGGATTGGCGCGAGGAACATCCGCGTCTGCCGCAGCGGCGGGAATCGCCGCGGCGCACATGATGCGTGTGGCAACGATGACGGGTAATTCCAGTTTCATAAATCTCTCGGGCAGCATGCCATTTTCACCGCGTTTCGCCAGACGTTCAGCGGGATTCGCCCGACTCGGAGAGTTTTTCCGCGCGGGCGAGCACTTTTTTCGCGATGTCGAGCCGGCCGATTTTCTTCAGGCAGACCCCGAAATTGTGCACCGCCGACGCGTCTCGCGGGTTTATCAGCACCATCGTCTCGTAGCACTTCATCGCCTGCAGCACCTTGCCCAGGGCCAGAAAACCCTTCGCGTTGCGCTCCAGTCTTTCTATGCGCTCCAGCAGGAAAAGGTCATCGGGGTTGCGCAGCGCCGCGCGATGCCACTTCTCGGTCGCTTTTTCCTCCCCTTTTCTGTCCTTCGCCGCCGCCGCGTCCATCGCACCCTCCACCACCAGCCGACGCACGATCTGCATCGACCGTATTTCGTCCGTCATCATCTTGGCGATGTCGGCGTCGGTGCCTTCGGTCGAAATCCAGTCGAGACGCGGAATCTCCTTCGTCAGAAAGTGTTCGGGCCGCACCCGGTCGGGGCGTTTGCGGTTGATGAAGGCGGGCATCACCTCCTCGATCGTTCCGGCGTAGGCGGCGAACAGCCCCGGCAGCGTGCCGCACCGCATTTCGCCGATCTGCTCGAACGCCTCCTCCCTGGAGAAGAGTTCCGCCATGTCGTCGAGTTTCAGCCGCCGGAATTCGCGGCTTCCCGTCGCCAGCCACTGGTTTTCGCCGGCCATCCAGAAGTGAACCTGGGGCAGGTCGAACCTGAGCAGCCGGTCATAGAACTCGCCGGCTGTGAGGTTGCGCGCGTCGATGAACCAGGCGATGACGCCCTTCTCCGCGAGCATCGCCGAAAATTCCTTCAACTCCTCCGGTGTGACGGCGTCGCAGGCGACGACGATGAGATCGAATTTCCCGGCGCCGCCTGGTTCGGTGAACGCCGCGACGCCGGCGTTTTCGAATATCCCGCGGCATTTCACCGCCGCGCCGCCCACGAGCAGCGCCCGCGCCGCGCCGGGGTTCTCCAGCATCGCCAGATAGCAGCGGTTGATTATCACCGGTCTGAAGGTGTATTCCTCCTGCGGTGCGCCGTCGCCGCCGCTTTTCGAGCATCCGACCGCCGCCAGCAGCGCCGCCGCGACAATCCAACGGCTGCTTTTCAGTCCGTTCATTCCGCCACCTGTCTATGTTAGGCAACTACAGTGTTTTTGCGTTGCAACACAACCACCCTTTTCTTGCTCATGTCCGAACCCGCGGCAAAGCGGACCTCCCGCGTCACCGTAGGAACGGTTTAGGAAATACTACCAAATCCTTCGGCATATTGCAACCTACCCGGGCCCGGCGCAGAGATTCCAAATCATCTTCCCGTCCCTACAGCCAGGAGCCCTTGCCGCGGCGAGAGGCAGCGACGCGGCGCATGGCCGAAATCGGGGTGATGATCTTCGCCTCGAGGACGAACCTCAATTCCCGGTTGCCGCCGCGTTTGCCGCTATTCGCCGGCAAAGGCGCCCTGCAGGTGGCGGACAGCGCCGCGCATAGTCCGCCCTACAGCCGCGACTTGAAATCATCGTAGCCGAAGCGTTTTAAGACCTTTACTGATCCCAGGCGAGTTCGGAGCGCGATGGACGGCAGCGGCATGCCGTTGAATGTGTTGTTCTTCACCATCGTGTAGATCGCCATGTCCTCGAAGACGAGTTCGTCCCCGACCTTGAGCTGACGCGCGAACGAATAGTCTCCGATTACGTCCCCCGCGAGGCAGGTCGGTCCACCAAGCCGGTAGGTGTACTTCTTCTCGCCCGGCTGGCCCGATCCCCTGAGCGGCGGACGGTACGGCATTTCGATAACATCCGGCATGTGGCACTCCGCCGATGCATCGAGAATCGCAATCGGCATTCCGTAGTCGACGATCTCCCGCACCGTCGTCACCAGCGTCCCCGCATTTAGCGCAATCGCCTCGCCGGGCTCGAGATACACCTCAAGGTTGGGATGACGCCGACGGAAGTCCTTTAGCGTCTTCACCAGCAATTTGACGTCGTATCCCTTGCGGGTGATGTGGTGTCCGCCCCCGAAGTTCACCCACTTCATCTGCGGCAGGAACTCGCCGAACTTCGCCTCGAACACTTCGAGCGTCCGCGCCAGCACGTCCGCACCCTGCTCGCACATGGTGTGGAAATGCAATCCCTCCACGCCGCGCAAGTCGTCCGCCTTGAGGAATTCCCGCGGCACTCCCAACCGGGAGCCAGGCGCACACGGATTGTAGATGTCGTGCTCGATCTCGCTGTAGCCGGGATTCACCCGCAGTCCGAGGCTCGCCTTGCCACGGCAGACGCGCCGCGCAAGCGCGAGCTGCGGCAGCGAATTGAGGACGATGTGATCCGAATACTTGAGGACTTCCCGCAGTTCCGACACCGTAAAGGCCGGATTGAACACATGGTTCTCCCGACCTGGCATCTCCTCCGCCGCGAGCCGCGCCTCGTAGACGCCGCTGGCGGTGGTGCCGTCAAGGTGCTTGGCGACAAGCGGATAGGTCGCGTAGCACGAAAACGCCTTCTGCGCAAGGAGAATCTTCACCCCCGCGCGGCTGCGCACCGAGGCGAGCAGCTCGAGGTTGCGCCCGAGCAACGCCTCGTCGATCACGTAGTACGGGGTCTTCACGGAACCTTCACCGGATCGAAGTTTTCCTTCCAGGGGAGTCCGCGGCGCTTCAGTTCCGCCATGAACGGATCGGGATCGAACTCCTCGCAGGTGTGGACGCCCTTCGCCGTCCACTTTCCGTCGAGGAACATCTTCGCGCCAATCATCGCGGGGACGCCGGTCGTGTAGCTGATCGCCTGCGAGCCGACTTCGCGGTAGCACTTCTGGTGGTCGCATACGTTGTACACGTAGTAGTCCACCGTCTTTCCGTCCTTCTTGCCGTGGAAGATGCAGCCTATGTTCGTCTTGCCCTTGGTGCGCGGACCGAGCGACGCGGGATCGGGCAGCAGCGTCTTGAGGAATTCGATGGGGACGATCTTGTGCCCCTGGAAGTCGACGGGGTCGATACGCGTGAGCCCCACGTTCTCAAGGCACTTGAGGTGCGTGAGATAGCTCTGACCAAAGGTCATGAAGAAGCGGATGCGCTTGATGCCCTTCAAGTTGCAGCCGAGCGACTCGAGCTCCTCGTGATGGAGCAGGTACATGTCCTTCTTGCCGACCTTGTCGAACACGTATTCGCGCTTGATGGCCATCGGGTCCGTCTCCACCCACCAGCCCTTGTCGAACGCTTTTTTGTATTTGACCTTCACGCCGTGGGCGTCCTTCGACTTCTTCCCCTTCTCGCTCGTCCAATACGAGCCCTTCGCGGCGACTTCGCGGAGGTTGATCTCGGGGTTGAAGTTCGTGGCGAAGGGATAGCCGTGGTCCCCGCCGTTACAGTCGAGGATGTCCAGCGTCTCAATGGTGTCGAAGTAGTGCTTCTGCGCGTAGGCGGAGAACACCTGGGTGACGCCGGGGTCGAATCCGCAGCCGAGGATCGCGGTGAGCCCTGCCTGCTCGAACTTCTTGCGGTACGCCCACTGCCACGAATACTCGAAGTGCGCCTCGTCCGGCGGCTCGTAATTCGCGGTGTCGAGGTAGCTTACGCCGGCCTCGAGGCAGGCGTCCATGATCGCGAGGTCCTGATAGGGCAGCGCGATGTTCATCACCAGGTCAGGCTTGAACTTGCGGATGAGCGCCACGAGGCGCGGCGTATCCATCGCGTCGATCTGGGCGGTCGAAACACGGGTTGAGATGTTGCGGGGTTGAGATGTTGAGATACGTGTCGAGGCGTTGAGATGCTGAGAAATCGAGTTGGGGGAGTACCACGGGCGGGACATGATGTCCTTGCGGATGGCCTTGCACTTTGATTCAGTGCGCGAGGCGATCAGCAGGTGCCCGAAGGTCTCCGGGTCCTGGCACATCTTCGCGGCGGCGACGCCGGCGACACCGCCGGCACCGATGAGGAGCACTCTGCTCATGGGCGTGAATCCTTTCTTTTGTTGTTGACAACGACCTGAATTCCGTACTCCACCCGGAGCAGTTCAAAGGCGAGTGTATTATATCAAATTCTCGTCCCGCTCATCTGGGAACTCTGACGTTTCGCGTAATCTCGAAGGCGGGATTCTGCTGCCGTGTCATGCCTCGGCGACGGCGTTATCATCGCGCCAGCTTCACTTTCAATATCCAGCCGCCGCCGCCGGGCTTGCGGCCGGCCGGGTCGGGATGCGTCCAGTGGACAACACCGCCGCGCTCGTTGTCGATGTACTCGCCTCTGAAGATCACCTCGTCGCCCTGCTTCACGTCTTTGAGCCGCTCCCACTTGTCGATATTGTTGGCGATGAGAACCGTGCGTCCGGCCGGATCGGCGACCAGGAGACGCTGGTGGCGCGGCGGATTGATGTCGTCCGGCAGCACCTTCTTGACAGTTCCCCGGCCCTCGATCCAGCTGCGGTTCTTAAAATCAGCGAAGAAGCACGGATCGGGAATCGTTGCCGTAATCTTCCTCACCCCGCGAACCACGGTGTTCGTTCTCGTTACCGGCGGCGTTCCCCGCACCGGTCTCCGGCCCGACAACCTCGCCGACGCGTCTTCACGTCCGCGCGCTTCCGTCGGATAGCCGTTGCGAAAGCTCCAATGATGCGTCACCGCGCCAATGCCCATCACCAGCGCGAAAGCCGCCCACGCAAAAATCCAGGTCTTCGTTTTCATGCCGTCTATTATAGCACAGTTCGTGTCAATTCATGCGGGCACCGATTTATCGCACTGATCATTCTGAGGAAACCAACGTCCCGCCGCACCGGACAGGGCAAGGAGGCACTCGCGGAGGAACTTGCAGGCGAGGGCCGTGGAACGTCCCGATGGATCGAGCGAGGGATTGAGTTCCACATTGTCGAGCGCGACCACATGGAAACGCGTGAGAATGTCCGTGATCGCGCAACGCAGTTCGTCGTAGTGCAGTCCGCCCGCCTCCTGGGTGCCCGTGCCCGGGAAGTCTGCGGGATCGAGCACGTCGAGGTCGATGGTGAGATAGACGGGGGTTGAGACGCTGAGCCGCTGAGGGGTTGAGACATCGCAACAACTCAACTTCTCAGCACTGTTCCAACTCAACTTCTCAACACCTTTACAAGTAAACTTCTCGGCAATCACATGCCCCGCCTTCATGAAGGCGAACTCTTCGCGGGTGCCGGAGCGGATTCCGAACTGGAAGATACGGCCGTCGCCGAGGAGGTCATAGCATCGCCGCATGACGGTGGCGTGCGAAAGCGTCTCGCCGAGGTATTCCTCTCGGAGGTCGGCGTGGGCGTCGAAGTGGATGATGCGCAGGCCGGGGAACCGCTTGAACGCGGCGCGGACCGCCCCGAGGGTGACGAGGTGCTCGCCGCCGAGCATGAACGGAATCTTGCCGTCGTCCAGTATCTCGCCTGCACGCGTCTCAATGGCCTCGAGCTGTCTCGCCGGAGAGCCGAACGGAAACTCCAAGTCTCCTGAATCGTAGAACGGGAAGTCTTCGAGGTCACGGTCTTGATACGGCGAGTACGTCTCGATGCCGTAGCTCTCGGCACGAATCGCCGCAGGGCCGAACCGCGTTCCAGGACGGTAAGACGTCGTGGCATCCGCCCCCGCGCCGAACAGCACGACCTTCGCCCGATCATAGTCGTACGTCGCCCCGATAAAAACATTCCTGTTCGCTTTTTCCATTTTCACTCCTCAGCCACTCAACGCCTCAACCTCTCGTCATCTCACTTGGTCTCCTCTTCCCTGAGGATGTCAAGCACGTAGTTGGGCAGGGCGAAGGCGCCGCGGTGGAGGGCGGTGTTGTAGTAGCGCGTGGTAATGCGCAGCTTGTTCCAACGCGCCTCGTCAAGGTTGCCGATGGGATGGTACTTCTTTGAGGCGAAGCCGAAGAGCCAGTGCCCCGAAGGATAGCTGGGGATGTGACACTGGTAGACGGTGGAGACGGGGAACTCCACCGCGATATGGCGGTGGGCATCGCGCACGGAACGCTGGTGCGCCGCGTAGAACGGCGACTCGTGCTGGTTGATGAGGATGCCGTCGTCGCGCAGCGCCTTGTAGCAGGTGCCGTAGAACTCGCGGGTGAAGAAGCCTTCGGCGGGTCCGTAGGGATCGGACGAGTCGACGATGATGAGGTCGTACTCGGCTTTCTTGCCGCGCACGTATCTGAGGCCCTCCTCGAACCACACCTTCACCCGCCTGTCCTTGAGCTTCGAGGACGTGAACGGCAGAAACTTCTTCGCCAGCAGCACAACGTGCTTGTCCACCTCCACAAGGTCGATGGACTCTATGGCGCGGTACTTGACGAGTTCGCGCACCGTGCCGCCGTCGCCGCCGCCGATCACCAGCACGTTCTTGACCCGCGGGTGCACGGCCATCGGCACGTGGGTGATCATCTCGTGGTAGATGAATTCGTCCTTTTCGGTGATCATCAGTCCGCCATCCAGAACCAGCACGCGGCCGTAGGCGGGCGTGTCGAAGATGTCAATCTGCTGTACAGGGCTTTTTCTGGAAACGAGCTGCTCGCTCACCTTCATTGAGAAGCGCACGTCGCGCGTATGTTCGTCGGTGTACCAGAGTTCGGTTTGCATGGGAGGTTGAGTGGTTGAGTTGTTGAGCGGTTGAGGGGTTGAGGGGGGTTACACTTTTTTCTGGCGGAACGGTTCGCCGGAAAGTGATTGCATGAGGCGAAAGAGCTTAACCTGCACACGTTCAAGATCGCCATATATAGCACCAAAGTCCGACGAAAACAAGCGAGCAGCGGTCAAGGCGTAGATCTTTTTAACTATCGCCCGTCCGTCCTTCCATATCTCAATATCTTCAAACTTTCTGAATGCCATTTCTCTCCTCAACTTCTCAACGCCTACGCAAGCACATTGATGTATTCGAGCGACATGTCCTCGGTGCCGGTCATGAAGCAACCCTTCTCCTTCGCGAAGAGAATGTGCGCCAGCACGTCCGGGGTAATCCGTTCGCCGGGGGCGACGATCGGGATGCCGGGCGGGTAGCTCATCACGAACTCGCCGGCGATCTGTCCCGTGGACTCCCGCATCGCCACGCGGCGCTTTTTCGCGTAGAACGCCTCCTGCGGGGGCATGGCGATGACGGGGTCAATGTACTCGTGGTCGAAGAGCCCGGCGGGGCTCTTCTCGCGCTGGCGCTTGATCTCCTCGAGGGCGGAGATAAGGCGCTCGACGTCCATCATCCGGTCGCCGTTGGAGATGATTGCGAGCAGGTTGCCGATGTCGCCGAACTCGATCTGGATGCCGTAGTCGTCGCGGAGGTAGTCGTAGACCTCGATGCCGGCGAGCCCGATGTCGCGGGTGTGGACGGAGAGCTTCGTGCGGTCGAAGGCGAAGACGGTGTCGCCGTTGACGAGCTCGGGGCCGAACGCGTGGTACCCGCCGAGCTCGTTGATTTCGTCGCGCGCGTAGTCCGCGAAGTCCATCGTCTGCTGGTACATCTGCTTCCCCCGGAAGAACAGATTGCGGCGCGCGATGTCCAGCGACGAAAGCAGCAGGTAGGAGGCGGAGGTCGACTGTGTGAGGGTGATGACCTGGCGGACGTAGTCCGGATTCACCGGGCGGCGCGTGAGCAGGACCGAGCTCTGCGTTAGCGAGCCGCCGGTCTTGTGGATGGACGCCGCGGACATGTCGCACCCGGCGGCCATCGCGGAGACCGGGAGCTCGCCGTGGAAATAGAAGTGGGTGCCGTGCGCCTCGTCCGCCAGCACCGTCATACCCGCCTCGTGGGCGATTTTGACAATCTCCACGAGGTTGGAGCAGATGCCGTAGTAGGTGGGGTTGTTGACCAGGACCGCCCTGGCGGACGGATGCTCGGCGACTGCCTTGCGGACGTCGGCGACGCTCATTCCGAGCGGGATGCCGAGCTTCCGGTTGATGCCGGGGTTGATGTACACCGGAACCGCCCCGCTGACGACCAGCGCGTTGATGGCGCTGCGGTGGACGTTGCGCGGCATGATTATCTCGTCGCCGCTCTTGACGGTGGCCATGATCATCGCCTGCACCGCCGAGGTGGTGCCGTTGACCATGAAGAACGCGTCGTCGGAACCGAACGCCTCCGCCGTCAGCTCCTGCGCCTCGCGGATGACGGACACCGGATGCCCGAGGTTGTCGAGGGGTTTCATGGAGTTTACGTCCATCGCCATGGCCCGTGCGCCGAGATACTCGGTAAGCTCGGGATTCCCCCGACCGCCCTTGTGGGCGGGGACGTCGAAATGCGCGAGGCGGTTGATGCGCTGCGCATCAAGAGCCTCCGCCAGCGGCACGCGCCGCTGGCGCGCCGATACCTCGTTTTCCGCTTTCGCGGATACAGAACGTGCCATTCAATCAACCCGTTGAGTAAGTTAACAACAGCCCGAATTCCATACTCCCCAGAGGAGCAGTTCAAGGGTCGCGTAAGAATATCATAATCAGCCGTCTCTTGACAAGGGGGTAATTTTATTTGCCGCGTAGTTTTCATTGCGGAAGTAAACGAACCAGATCGTGCATTCACTTCCGCAAACCACCGATGATTTGGAATCTGGCACCCCGCCACCCTTATCCCGGATTTTCCGGGATAAGGGTGGCACAAAGCGTACGGCAGCCCGTGGCGGCCGCCGCGTTCCGCGAATACCATTTTTGCCGCGCTGTGTGGGAATCTGCGCGGCGGAGGTGATCCACAAGTGCACGGGGACGTTCCTATGCAACTATAGCGGCAAAGGGGTACCCCAAAATCGAAAAGTGGGTACCCCAAAATCGAAAAGTGGGTACCCCCGCGAGCGGCTAAAGCCATGCGAGTGTTCTCACGCCTCTATTCTGCCCGCCCGCAACAAATTCGCCCTTCGCGTTCACCAGCTAGCGACTGCCGTCAATCAGGCCATATCTCCACGCATACACCCGATTTTTGACGGCATTTCCTGCTGAACCTCTGAGCGGCCAGGGAGCGCGAAGCTTCGGGCGCAGCGGCAGCGGAGCCTTCTTTGCAGGCCATCGGAGTTGACTTCGGGGCTGGGCGTGGACGGGTGTGCCCGTTATGCGCCACGACGGCCTGGCTGGCACGGAAATCGGCGTCGAAAATATTTTTCGGCCAATGTTTACAGGGGGATGGCGCACTTTCGGGGTAAACTATCCCGTAAAAATCGGGATAAGCGTGGGCGGCCGCCGGGGTGGCGGCCGGCCGAAAATAATGATACAATACACAGAAAGAAAAAAGGAGTCCAGACAATGAACATCAATCGCAGGAATTTTCTCGGGGCGGGGGCGGTGGCCGCCGCCTCAACCCTTGTCGGCGGCAAGGCTTCCGCCGGCAGCACGGTGGCCGCGACGAAACGCCGCAGGTTCGTGGGGTCGTGCCCCGGAGTGATCAACACGATCGGGCGCAGGCCTGGGCCGACGCGCATCATGGTGATCGGGGCGCACCCGGACGACGCGGACATCATCTGCGGCTGTTTTTCGCTCAAGCTGATCGAGAAGGGCTACAAGGTGAAGTTCGTCTCCATCACCGACGGGCGCATGGGGCATCAGCGGCTCACGCCCGACGAAACCGCGCGGACGCGGCGCGCCGAGACGCTCGAGGCGGCGAAGCGGTTCGGTCTCGACGGCTACGACATCTACGGCGCGCCAGACTGCGGGCTCATACCGACCTACGAATGGCGTTGCCGGGTGGCGGCGGAAATACGCAAGTACGAGCCCGACTACATCATCACCCACCGCACCTGCGACTACCACGCAGACCACCGGGCGACAGGCACGCTGGTGATGGACGCCGGTTACCTGCTCGGGGTGCCGCACTGGGTTCCGGAAGCGCCGGCGCAGCGGCGGCGCCCCGTCATATTCTACATGTCCGACGCGTTCACGGTGCCGAAGGAGATGCGGGCGGACGTTTTGATCGACGCGGGGCCGTATCTCGACCGGTGGTGCGAAGGGCTTGACGCCCAGGTTTCGCAGTTCTACGACTGGCTGCCGTGGGACATGGGCCGCGAAGACGAGGTGAGGGCGCTCGGCGACCGCAAGGACATCCCCCGGCGCAACGCCTATCTGAAGAAATACTGGAGCGGGCGCAAGCGCCGCGACGCGGTGCGTTACGCCGACGCCTGGCGGGAGCAGTATCCCGGCAAGCCGGTGCCTGAGTTCGTGGAGGCGTACGAAGTATCGGAGTACGGGCGCGCGCCCAACGACGAGGACTTCCGCATTCTGATCGGTGAGTGACTCAGGCATAAAGGGGCCGGCCGCGTTGATCGCGGCCGCGCTTTCGCTCTTCATTCTCCGGGCGGAGGTGTTCGAGATGAAGGCGCGGCCGACGATGACGCCGGTTGAATTGAATCTCGGCGACGTGTGCCGTTTCACGCTGGCAGGCGGAGGGGTGCGCACCGTCGAATACGCCGGCGGGGAATCGTCGATACTCGAAGTGCCGGCGACGGAGGGGTTGATCGCGACTTTCACGATGCGGCTCAAAGTCGACGGGGTGGAGATACCGTTCCGCCGGTATCTCGCGACGCAGGAGTCGTTTTACGAGCCGGCTGTGGTGGACGGGCTGAGGATATTCCCCGATTCGACGCTCGAATATCTCACCAATGCGGTGCCGATGCGGTACCCGTCGTCCGGGGCGATGCGGCATCATCCCTGGAAAGACTGCCGCGTCGTGCTGCAGGACGCGACGCTGAAGCTGTGCCCGGAGCGGCTGCACCCGTGGTTCGACGACGGGCGGTGGAAGAAACTGTTCATACCGATCGGCGACTGCTACCACGGCGGCGACTGCTGGCTGGGCCCGTTCGCCTACGGGCAGGCGCACGGCGGGCTGGACATACGGATGAAGCAGGGGTCGCTGCTCTACGCGCCGTTCGCGATGGACGACCAGTGGATGGCGCTTTACGCGAAGAAGGGGCGCGGCGGCAATTCACGGTGGCGCGGGGTGCGGCGCTGGAGCGACGGCACGCTGTGGTCGGTGAACACCAGCCACGTGATCGACCCGGTGGTGGCGGAGCGCACGGCGGTGACGAACGGCCAGGCGTACTGCACGGCGGCGGGCACCGCCACCGGTGAATACGACCACACCCATTTCGAACTTCACATCTGCCGCGACCCGAATTGCGAGATGCCGGAATGGGACGCCGGCTGGGGCGAATGCGCGGAAGTGAAGAACGACTGCCCGCGCGGGCAGCCGGAATTCTACAATCTCGACCCGTGGACGCTGTTCTGGCAGACGTTCGTGCAGTTGCGCGACGAGCGGGGGCTGCCGGCGGCGGAGATCGCGCCGTTCGGCCCGGCGAAGACGGGCGAACGCGTGAGGTTCCGTTCGGCGCGGGCGGTGCCGGAGGGCCGCTTCGCGGTGTGGACGTTCAACGACGGTACGATGCACGTCGGGGGCGAGGCGGAGCACGTTTTCGCGACGGCGGGGGTCTACACGGTGACGCTGGTGGTTAGCGACGGGCGCGGCGAGCGCGCGCGGGACGTCGCGCTCATAACGGTTTCGGGGGAGCCGGCCGCGGGGCCGCTGCCGGGCGCGGCGGCCGACGACGTGTCTTTCGTCGAACTCAGGCCCGGCGATCTGCCGGCCTGGGGCGAACTGGTTAGGTTCGACCCGCATTCCGTGGGGCGCGAGTCGGAACTGCGGTTTTTCGACCGCGCCGGCGGCGGGCGCCTCGAACCCACGGAGGTGAAGCGGGAGGCACTGCCCGGCGGCGTGGTGCGCGTCGTTTACGCGGCGGCCGGCGGCGGAGAGACGGTCGAGGCGCTGGTGAGAAAAAGACCTGGCAACCCCGGCAGAATGCGCGACGCGGAGTTCATCCTTGCCATCGGCGACGCGGACGGTTATTTCCACACGCCGTGCTTCTGGGTGCAGCATCATTTCGACTGCAAGCGCCGCTGGTACGAGACGAACGGCGCCCGGCGCGAGCGCGGGCAGTTCGTGCGCTTTCAGCCGCGGCTGCGGGCGGGCAGGTGGCGGATTGAGGAGACATTCTACGCGACCCACGCGCCGGGGGCCTCCTACGTCGCGAAGGTGAGGGCGAAAGACGGGGAACACCGCGTCAGGGTGTCGCCGCTGAAAAACAGGCTCATCGGCGAATACGACTTCGATGAAAGCGAGGGGTGGGTGCAGATCGACGCCGAAGACTCGACGGGGCCGGTTTACGTGGGCGCGCTCAAGTTCACGCCGGTCAAACTGCTGCCGCCGCGGTACATAACGGCGGAGCGCGAGAAGGAACTGCGGGCGGAGAGGGAATCGCTGATCGGGGAGATACGGCGCCTCGCGAAGACTGCCGAGTTCACGCCGCTGTCGCCGCCGCGGCCGAAGGACTGGCTGCCGGCGGTGCGCGCCGTCGGGAACCTCCAGATCGGCGGTTCGACCGCGCAGATTCTGTTTCAGCAGCTTACCGAAACCGCGGAACAGTGGCGCACCCTGCCGGGAGGAACCGAGGAATGGCGGGAGTTCTCGGGCTGGCTGTACACGCGGTGCTGGCATCTCGGCCTGAAAACGCGGTGGGACGCGATTCTCAAAAAACCGACGTCGCCTGACGCCGCGCCGCTTTCGCCGCTCGGCGCGCGGATGAAAGACCTCGCCGGGCGCCTGGCCGCGGCGACCGACGAACTGCAGGGGGTTTCTCAGCGATGAAAAAAAACACTTCAAGGAGGATGAAATGCACGTAAAAACTAGGATGGCGGCCGCCGCGGCGGCGTTGACGGTGGCGGGGCTGTGCGCCGCCGCCGAAAAGAAGACCGCAGAAAAGAAGATGGACAAGGACGCCATCATCAACGGAACCCACGGCTACATACCAGACAACTACATCCCACCAGCCGAACCGGAGGTTCGCGAGAAACTCGAGTGGTTCCGGGATCAGAAGCTCGGGCTGATGATGCACTGGGGGATGTATTCGCAGACCGGCGACGTCGAAAGCTGGGGCCTCTGCGACAAGGAGAAGGAATGGTCGCGCCAGCGGGTGGACTGGACCGAAGACGGAGAGTTCTACAAGCGCCAGTACTGGGGGCTCAACCGTTCGTTCAACCCCATCCGTTTCCGCCCCGAAGTGTGGGCGGACATCGCGGCGAAGAACGGTTTCAGGTATCTGATATTCACCACCAAGCATCACGACGGGTTCTGCATGTTCGACTCGAAGTATTCGGACTACAAGGTGACCGCGCCGGAATGCCCGTTCTCGTCGAATCCGAACGCCAACATCGTCAAACGGGTGTTCGACGAATTCCGGGCGAAGGGTCTGGCGATCGCCGCGTACTTCTCGAAGCCGGACTGGCACCACACCGACTACTGGGAGAACCACGGGCTCGGCTACGAAAACACGCGCATGCCGAGCTACGACGTCAGCAAGAACCCGGCGAAGTGGGGGCGTTTCACCGAATTCGTGCGCAACCAGATACTCGAACTGGTGGGCGACTACGGGCCGGTCGACATAATCTGGCTTGACGGCGGTCAGGTGCAGCGCAACTGCGGGCTGGACATCGGCATAGAAAAGATCATCGCCGACGCGCGCAAGATCAGGCCCGGTCTCATCGCGGTGGACCGCACCGCCGGCGGCACGTGCGAGAACGTGATCACGCCGGAGCAGACGGTGCCCCCGCAGCCGCTGGCGGTGCCGTGGGAGAGCTGCGTGACGATGGGCGGCGGTTTCTCCTACCGCTACGACGACATCTTCAAGTCGCCGCGCGAGCTCGTGCATCTGCTGATGGACATCGTGGCGAAGGGCGGCAATCTCGCCCTGAACGTGGCGCCCGGGCCGGACGGCCGCCTGCCGCGCGGGGCGGTCGAGCGCATGAACGCGATGGGCGAATGGCTGAAGAAGAATGGCGAGGCGGTTTACGGCACCCGCACCGCGCCGCCCTACCGCGTCGGGGAATGGGCGTTCACCGGCAAAGGCGGCGCCGTGTACGCCACCCGCCTGTGGAACGAGCGGCAGTACTGCGTGAGGCGTTCGCACTGCCCGGTGGAGAACGCGGAGAAAGTCAAAAAGATCGTGCACGTCGCCACCGGGCGGGAACTCGACTTCAAGGTCGAGGGCGGCAAGGCCGTGTTCGTGATGCCGGCCGACATCCAGCCCGATCCGTACGCGGATTCCTTCAAGTTCGTTTTCTGACGGACCGGTTCAGTGACTTGCAATGAGACAAGAGAAATGAAATTCCTGACTGTGATGGCGGCTGCCGCGTTGGCGGCCGCGGCGGACGGCGCGGAGATGAAGGTCCGGGCGGTGCAGCTCGATCTCGCGCGGCAGATGGAGACGGTTCCGTTCGTGAAGCGGTACCTTTCATTCGCCAAGGAGAGCGGTTTCAACACCGTGCAGCTCTACCTCGAAGGGCGGATCCGCACCAAGTCCTTCCCCTGGCGCGCGGCGTCGGAGACGTACACGCCGGAGCAGATGAAGGAGATCGTGGCGGAGGCGCAGCGCGTCGGGATCGATCTGATACCGGTGGTTTCCGTGCTGGGGCACGCCGAGAATTTCGTCAACTGCCCCGAGCTTTCTGAGTTCTGCGAAGAGACGCGCGCCGGGCGCGGACGTTTCTCCGTCGAGACGAAGAAGCACACGTTCTGCCATTCGTTGCCTGGCACGAGGGCGTTCCTTGAAAAGTACATCGCCGAACTGCTGGAGATATTCCCGGGGAAGAACTTCCACGTCGGGCTCGACGAGTCGTTCAACACGGGGTTCTGCCCCGAATGCGCGGCGAAGATGAAGACGATCGGACTAGGCGGGCTTTATTTCGAAGTGATCGACTGGGCGCGTGATTTTCTGGCGAAGAGGGGCCGGCGGATGTGGATGTGGGGGGACTTTTTCGAATACTTTCCGGAGAAGGCGCCGGATCTGCCGCGCGACGTGGTGATCTGCGACTGGGGGTACGAGTCAGACGTGTCCCGGAACCGCGGGCAGCGGGGGTGCTTCGGCGACCGGTTCCGGAACGACTGGGTGCGCACTTTCCGTTCGCTGGGGGTCGAGACGATCGCATGTCCGGGGCACGTCACGCGGGCGATGACGAGGTTCTGCGATTACGCGGACACGGCGGGCGCGTCCGGTTGCCTCGTTTCGCTGTGGGAGATGTCCACCTTCTTCCACGGCAGGGTGTTCATCGTCGCGAGGGCGGCGGGGAAGCGCTGGAGCAAGGGTATTGACACGCTCGGTTTCGACGAGGCGAAGGCGGTTGCGGTCGCGGAGTTGTGCCCGACGCTGAACGGCACCGAACGGATGGCGGTGCTGACGCTGGCCGGTTACAGCAAGGGCGGCGTGGCGCGGAATCTGGCGGTCGCCACCCTGATGCCGCGCATCAAAGGGGAGGTAAGCCCCGATCCGTTCTGCGAAGAGGCGATCGTGGACGATCTCGTGACGAGCGCTCGCATCGGCGCGGTGTCGGAGGCGCTCGCGGCGGCGGAGTACGCCGAAAGCGGGCTTTACCGCAGGCCGGCGGCGATACGCTCGGCGAAGGCGAAGGTCAGGGCTCTGCAGTCCGAAATCGAGGCGCTTCGAAAGCGGCGCGCCGCTCAGGAACAGGCCTGGCGGCCCGGCTGCCGCCCGAACGAACTGCTCAAGCCGCTGGACTTGCTGGCGAAGCGCTCCGCTAAACTGCTCGCGGTCGAAGAGAAGGAGGCGGCCGACGACGAGTGGCAGCTTGAAATCGACCTCTCCCTGCCCGACTACCACGGGCTGCCGAACTGGACGGTCGAAGGGCTTTTCGACGGGAAATGGCGCAAGCTGTGCGACGGGGCATGGAAGCCCGAGTCGGCGGAGTGGTGTTATTTCGGGCGCGAGGTGAAGTTCACGGCGGAGAAGGCTCCGTCGGCGCTGAGGGTGTCGTACCACGGCTACAACGACGGCGGCGTCACCTATCTCGCGGTTGCCAACCGCAGGGCCGGTCGGTTCGTGCCGGCGGCTGTTTCGTCCGTCAATGGCAGGGTCCGCGACGTGTGCAACATGCTGGAGGACACGGTGGACGCGGCGTGGTTCGGCAATCCGGACTGCCGGTCGTACATGCTCGACCCGACCGGGGCCGACGAAGTGTCGTCGGCGGTGGTCACCCTCAAACCGGAATTTCCGTGAAAACGCACCTTCCCGTTTGACTATTTCGCGCAAAAAGGGTAAAATAAACCACAAAGACCTGTAAAGGAGGTATCTGATGTCAGAACAGCAAAAGCAGGGCGGCAGCTGGGTCGCCATAGTGACGATGATGTTCATTTACGGCATGATTTCGTTCGTGACGAATCTCGCCGCGCCGATGGGCAATGTCTGGAAGTACCAGCCGGGCATCGAAGGCTCGAACATGCTGGGCATGATGGGCAACATGATGAACTTTCTCGCCTATCTGTTCATGGGGATACCGGCGGGGAAGATGCTCACCAAGTGCGGCTACAAGAAGACGGCGATGATCGGCATCGCGACCGGTTTCGTCGGGGTGGCCGTTCAGTTCATCTCCGGCAAGGTGCCCGGCACGGCGGAAAGCGCGGTAGTGCCATTCTGCGTCTATCTGCTGGGCGCGTTCGTGTGCGGTTTCGCGGTGTGCATGCTGAACATGGTGGTGAACCCGATGCTCAACCTGCTCGGCGGCGGCGGCAACCGCGGCAACCAGCTCAACATGATCGGGACTACTTTCAACTCGCTCGCCGGCACGGCGACGCCGATTCTGGTTGGCGCGCTCATCGGGCAGGTGACGAAAGACACGGCCGTCGCCGACGTCAACCTCGTGCTCTACATCGCGATGGCGGTTTTCGCCGCGGCGTTCGTGATTCTCTCTTTCATCCCCATCGAGAACCCCGCCGAGGGCTCGACGACGGAGGACATACCGGTTTTCGCGCCGCTGAAGTTCCGCCACTGCCTGCTCGGCGTCATCGGCATTTTCATGTACGTCGGCATCGAGATCGGCATCCCGGCGACGATGAACCTGTGGCTCGCGGCGAAGGACGGCCCGCTGATGACGAGCGCGGATCCGGAGGTGGTGAAGAACGCCGCGACGATCGCGGGCATGGTCGCGGGCACGTACTGGTTCCTCATGCTTGTCGGGCGCACGATCGGCGCGTTCATCGGCGGCAAGATTTCGTCCCGGGCGCTCATGACGTTCACCACTGCGGCCGCCGTGCTGCTCATTGTCGTCGGCACGCAGACGACCGAAGTGGCGAGCTCGATGCCGGTGTTCACCGGCAAGACCTTCGTGATGGCGAAGGTTCCGCTGACGGGCGTTCTCTTCGCGCTGTGCGGTCTCATGACGTCGATCATGTGGCCGTCGACGTTCAATCTCGCCACCGAGAAGCTCGGCAAGTACACCGCGGCGGCGTCGGGGCTTTTCATGGTGATGGTGGTCGGCGGCGGCGTGCTGCCGCTCGTGCAGAACTACATCGCCGACCAGGCCGGTTACATGATTTCCTACGCGATACCGGTCGCGGCGCTCGTGTACCTGTTCGTCTATTCGGCGTTTCTCTCGAAGCCGCCGAAGAACATCGACGAGCTGGTGAGATAAGGTGCGCTCGGCGCCGTTGAAAGAAGGTGACATCATGTTAAATCAGGAGATTTACGACAGGGTGACGGCCGGGTTCGCGGCGAAGTTCGGCGGCAAGCCGGCATTCGTCGCCTACGCGCCGGGGCGCATCGAGGTTCTGGGCAATCACACCGATTACAACGAAGGGTACGTTTTTTCGGCGGCGATCGACAAGGGGACGTTTTTCGCCGCGTCGCCGTCCGGCGACGGCAAGATTTCGCTCGTCTCCGCCGATCTGGGCGAAACGTACGAATGCGATGTTGCGTCCGTCGCGCCGGTCAAGGAGGGTGCGACCTGGGCGAACTACGTGATCGGCACCTTCAACTGGCTTTTCGGCGGCGACGTTTCCGCCGCGGGCGGCGGCTTCAAGGCGGTGTTCGGCGGCAACATTCCGCTCGGCGCCGGGCTGTCGTCCTCCGCGGCACTGGAAATGGCGACGGCGCTCGCGCTCTGCGCCGTTTACGGAATCGAGAAAGACCGCACGACGCTCGCCAAGATCGGCCAGAAGGCGGAGCACACTTTCGCCGGCTGCCCGTGCGGGCTTCTCGACCAGGCCTCGTCGATGTACGGCGCCGAGGGTGCGCTCGTGAAGAGCGATTTCCGCACGAACGAGTTCGAGACCGTGGCGATGGGCGATTCCGCCGCGTTCATGATGGTCAAGTCCAACGCCAAGCACGCGCTCGTCGACGGCGCCTACGCGTCGCGGCGCAAGGCCTGCGAAGACGCGGCGAAATATTTCGCCGGCGTGCTGAGAAAGCCGGTTACGCATCTGCGCGACGTCACGATGGCCGAATGGGTTCTTTACCGCGGCGGCCTCGACGAGACCACGGCGAAGCGCGCGGTGCATCCGATCGGCGAGGACGAACGCGTTCTGCAGGGTGCGGCGCTGCTCGCCAAAGGCGACTTGAGGGGCTTCGGGGCGCTGATGTACGATTCGCACGAGTCGAGCCGCCGCTGGTTCGAGAACTCCTGCGAAGAGCTCGACGCGATAGTCGACGCCGCGAAGAAGATCCCCGCGGTTTACGGCGCGCGGCTTTCAGGCGGGGGGTTCGGCGGCAGCTGCTGTCTGCTCGTGGAACCGGCCGCGGCCGGCGAAATCGCGGAGAAAATCACCGCCGAATACAGGGCCGCGTTCGGGGACGAACCGGTTTGCCAGTTGATAAGGCCGTCGGGCGGCGCCCGTCTCGTCTGATGTTTACCGGGGGTACGCTGCAATGAAAATCATTCCTCTGACGCTTCTCGCGCTCGCGCCGATTGCGGGCTTCGCCGACGAACTGGACATGTTGTTGGCCCCGGTGACGAACGACATGCAGGTCAAGACCTTCACCACGCTGCCGTTCTGCCGCCGCATTGAAGGCCGCGCCGCCGTCTGCAAGCCGGGCGGAGAGTGGATCGAGGCCGAAGAGGGCAGGTTTTATCCGTTCGGCACCTCGTTCCGCGCCGGCAAGGGCAGCTCCATGACCGTGGCCTTCGGCCCGGTTTCGACGGTGAAAATCGCCGACGGCGACGAGTTCGCGACCCGGGTTCAGAAGTTGGGCCTCCCCTCGCGCACCGTCGTTCTGGTGCGCGGCACGCTGGAGGTCAAGCTGCCCGACAACCTGCCGGAAGGTTCGTTTTTCGTGACCGCGCCGAGTTTCACCGTCAAAAACCAGACCGGCGCGGTGGTCACCAACCTTGCCGACTTCACCATCAAGAACCCGGCCGGCGAGTCGCGCATTTCGTATGTGGACATGGGAGACGGCGACTCGGCGACGATACGCTGCGTCACCGGGGCGCTGAGCGTCGAGGGCAGGCACTTCGACATACCCGTGATGCACTCGGCCGACGAGCTGGTCATACGCACATCGCGCGACCATCTTTTCACGTCGCTCTCCGGCACCAGCGGCGATTACGTGGTGAACGTCGATCAGGGGCTGCAGCTGAAGCCGGAGTTCAGCGACGACGGCCGCCAGCGCGACGTCGTGGTCAAAGGCAACCTTGAATGGCACCTCACCCCCTGCACGAAAATCGTCATCAGCCGTTCGGTGCCCGCCATCGGCGAGCGCATGAGCGTGCACACCATGGCTTTCGACGCGGCTGGCGAACGCAAGAGCGAGTGCTGTTTCTCCGAAGGCCGCGCCGAAGTGAACACCGGCGAAATCGTGCCGAAGAGCAAAGTGGACAGCGAAGAGCTGGCCAAAAAAGCCGCCGAGGCGACTGAAACCACAGAGGCCGCCCCGAAAGACGCCGCGGCCGAGGGTGACGCCGCTGGCGGTGATTCCGCGGAGGAGGGGAAGACGGACGGCGGGGAAACCACGGCGGACGGAGCCAAGGACGAAGCGGAATCTTCGCAGTGATGTGGGGGAAGCAATCAGCATAACAACAACAGCAACAAAAAATAAAATCCGGTCAACGGCAATCAACAAAAATGGTCATTCATCAATTCAACAAACTGATCCGCAACAAGTGGGTGTGGGGCGTGTTCGCGGTACTGGTGTCCGCCGCGTTCTGCTTTGACGACGTTTTCACCTCCCGCGGCGGCGCGGAGGACCGCCGCTCCTCCGGCGGCGCCGGTTCGCTCGGCGGCGAGCCCGTCGACGCCGACGAATTCAACGACATCGCCGAAGACGTGCGCGGCTTCGGCCAGCGGCGCGACTGGCGGCGCAGCTCCTGGGAGGTCAACCGCGAAGCCTGGGAGAATTACGCGGCGATCAAGACCGCCGAAAAGGACGGGATTGAAGCGACGGATTCCGAAGTGCAGGCGATGATCCGGTCCGACCCGTCGTTCCACAAGAACGGCGCGTTCAGTTTCGCCGCCTACGAGCAGCTTCTCCGCCAGAACGGTTTCACCCCGCAGCGTTTTGAAGAATATCTCAAACGCACGACCACTCTGAGGCGCGTGAGTCAATCGGTTCTCGGCGGCGCGGCGTGGGTTTCGACCATGGAACTCGACCAGGCGGTGGCCGACATGACCGACACCTTCACCGTCAAGGTCGCGACCTTCGCGCAGGACGGCAAGGCGGCCGCCGCGGTAAAGGTTGACGACGCGGCGGTCAAGAAATGGTACGAAGAGCATAAAAAGTCGCTGGAACTGCCCGAACGCGTCAGGATACGCTACGTGCGGTTCAACGCCGCCGCGTCGAACGTGCTCGCCCGCATGACCGTCACCGAAGACGAGATGAAAGACCGCTACGACGTCACCGTCGACAAGTACACTTCGACGGACACCAACGGCGTCGAGAAAGTCAAGAAGTTCGAAGAAGTCAAGGCGGAGATCGAGAAAGACCTGCGTTTGATCGCGGCGGTGCAGTATTTCGAGACGAATCTGAACCAGCGCGTTTATTCAGACAACGCCTCGACCGGAGGGGTTTCCCGTCTCGACGAGATCGCCAAGGCCGACGGGCTCAAAGTTGAGACGAGCGACTGGTTTTCGGTTGACGGCGGTTTTCAGGAGGGCTTCATGAAGCCCCCGTCGCAGATTCTGCCGGGTGCGAACGGTTTCACCGAAGCGGTGGCCGAGCTTGATTCCTCCAGTGAAGACCTGCGTTACGGCGTCGTGTCCTCCGACCGCTTCGTGTGGCTCATCGAAAAGGCCGAAACAAGCGCACGCCACGTGCCGACGTTCGAGGAGGCGAAGGAGGCGGTGCGCCCGCGCGCGCTGCGCGACGCCAGGGCCGATGCCTTCAAGGCGGTCGTCGAGGCCGTACGCGCGAAGGGCGCCGACGCGGTCCGGGCGGTAAAAGGCGTAACCACCAACATCGTGTTTTCGGTCTCGGACATCCGCGGAACGTCGTCGTTCGACAACCAGATGGCCGTCGTGCGGGCGGCGACGAAGCTCAAGAAGGGCGAAGTGTCCGAGTTCACCCTCGTTTCGCCGGGCCGCGCGATTCTCGTCGTCTGCGAAGACAGGGCTCCCGGCGACGCCGCGAAGGCGATGGTGCTGCGTTCGCAGGTGCGGGACGAACTCGCGATGCTGCAGCTCCGCCAGATTCCCGATTCGTGGAAGAAATGGAATCTTGACCGCATCGGGTTCACGACCACCGACGCGTCGTCGGTCGAAGTGGTGAAAGAGGAAGAATGACCGTCCGCTTCAGGAAGATCCACCCAGCCGCCGCGCTGCCGGCGTACGCCCACGACGGCGATGCGGGCATGGATCTCCGCAGCGTGGAGGACATAGCGGTCGCGCCCGGAGCCCGAGCGCTGGTGCGCACCGGTCTGGTGATGATGCTGCCGCCGGGATACGAAGGCCAGGTGCGGCCGCGTTCCGGGCTCGCCCTCAGACACGGCGTCACCGTTCTCAATTCGCCCGGCACGGTTGACGCCGGCTATCGCGGCGAGGTCGGGGTCATACTCGCCAATTTCGGCGACGCCGAATTTTCCGTGCGCAGGGGGGACCGCATCGCCCAGCTCGTGATCGCCCCCGTTCTGCGGGCTGGCATCGAAGAGGTGGAGGCTGTGGACGACACCGACCGCGGAGAGGGCGGTTTCGGTTCCACCGGCAGGTCATGAAGCTCAGGATTTTCAAATACGGCGAGAGGGTTCTCCGCGAGAAGGCGGAACCGGTGGCGGCGGTTGACGACACGCTGCGGCGGCTGGCGGGCGACATGCTCGAGACCATGCGAGACGCGAAGGGGGTCGGGCTCGCCGCGCAGCAGGTCGGCCGGAAGGAGCGGTTGTGCGTGATTGACGTGCCCGAAGGCTGCGACGATGGGGCGGACATGATGTTCAACGCGCCGATCGCTATGCCGCTGGTGATGTTCAATCCGGAAATCATCGCGAGGGAAGGCAGCCGCCGTGAAAAGGAAGGGTGTCTGAGTTTTCCCAACATCGGCGGCACGCTCACCCGCGCGGTGCAGGTAACGTGCAGGTTCATCGATCTGGAGAACCGTCCGCAGACGATAACGGCGAGGGGGTTTCTTGCCAGAGCCGTCCAGCACGAAGTCGATCACCTCGACGGGGTTCTTTACATCGACCGGATGTCGGCGGTTGAAAGGCTCGCCTGCTCCGGCAAGCTGAAGAAGCTCGCCCGCAACAACGGCGGCGTCCGCTGATCCGCCGTCCGCCGGAAAAATGGCAAAATCACATGTCGTCGGGTTGGTTTTCCGGCGATGGAAAAAGAAAGGAAGCATGGGATGAATAGATTCGTTTTCGCCGCTGTTGCTGCTGCGGCAGCGTTCACCGCGTTTCCGGAAGAAGTTGTCGTTTCAACCTTCGACGCCCCCTGGCGGGCGTCCGCGTTCGTCCGCGCCGCCCCGGCCGGAGCTGCTGCGCTTTCGATCAATCCGGACAAAACCGACCAGTCGGTAACCGGTTTCGGCTGCGCCATGAGCGAACTGAGCTGGGGTGCGCTCTCGACCCTCCCCGCCGATGGACGCAAGGCGGTTCTCGACGAAATCTTCTCCCCCGGCGGCGGCAATTTCACCGTCATCAGAACGCCGATCGGCTCCAGCGATTTCGCCTACGCATACTATTCCTACGACGACCACCCCGGCGATTTCGCGATGGAGAAATTCTCCGTCGAACGCGACGAAAAACATCTCATACCGCTGATCCGCGAAATCCAGAAACGCGTGCCGGCCGGCGTTCTCAAAATCTGGGCTTCGCCTTGGACGCCTCCCGCCTGGATGAAGGTCAACGGCAAATACGCGTCGCGTCCGTACCATTCGTGGTATCACGACGAATTGCGCGCCAAGGGACTCGACCCGGAGCACCCCGACGGTTTCTACACCGGCAACGGGCTGGAGGAATCCGACCGCATGTACGAAGGCGAGGATGCTTTCAAGGCAGACGACCGCCATCTTGCGGCGTACGCGAAATACTTCCGCAAATACGTTGACGCCTACAGGGAGCGGGGAATACCGCTGTGGATGGTGATGCCGCAGAACGAACCGAATTCGTCGATGGTGTATTCGAGCTGCACATGGCGGTACGCGACGATCGCGCGCTTCATAGGCGAGCATCTCGGGCCGGCGCTCGACGGCAGCGGCACCGAGATATTTCTCGGCACGATCGAGCGCGGCGACCTGCACATGATGAGCGCGGCGATGGCGGACGGCCCGGCGAGGAAGTACATCCGCGGGGCGGGCTTTCAGTGGGGCGGCGTCGACGCGGTCGAGGCGGCCCACCGGCGCTATCCGAAGATGTTTCTCGTGCAGACCGAGCAGGAGTGCGGTTCCGGCCGGAACGACTACGCGGAGGCGCGCCACTGCTGGAACTTGGCGAAGCGTTATTTCAGGGGCGGGGTTTCGGTTTACGAATACTGGAATCTGGCGCTGCTCGACCGCCAGATAAGCCCCTGGGGGTGGCAGCAGAATTCGCTCGTGACCGTCGACCGCAGGACTCGCACGGCGAAGTTGAACGCCGAATATTACGGCATGAAACATCTTTCGCACTTCATCGTGCGCGGATCGAAGCGGCTGGTGACGGAAGGCTATGACGACTCGCTCGCGTTCGTGCGACCCGACGGCTCATTTGTGGCGGTTCTTGGCAACGACGAGGCGCAACCCAAGACGGTGGTGGTCGCCGCCGGCGGCGCCCGGCGCGCGCTGGAGCTGCCGCCGAAATCGCTGACGACTGCGATGTGGCGGGAATCTAAGCGTACGGGGGATGAAAGATGAAGCGAACGCCTGTCTTGATCGTGCCGGCCAGTCTTGGCCACATCTTCTACGACCGCTCCGCCGTCGGCGTGAAGCGCTTCGATCTCGACGTTTCGCCCGAAGCGTGTTCACTCTCCGGCCATCACCCGGTAATCGCCGACTTCGACATTCTCCGGTGAAGACTCTTCTCGTAGGTTACAAGGCGGCCGATCTGACGCCGGAACTGCTCGCAGGCGACCCCGTCTGCCACGTCCTCGACGTCTACCACCGCCACGCCATCGAGAAGGTGCACCACGCCAGGGCGGTATGCTCCGCGCACCTGCCGGATGGTCCGTGGGATCTGGTGCGTTTCCGGACGGGGCCGAAGCTGATGAGCGGAGAACTCGCGCTCGACCTGCTGCAGGAGTGCCACCGGGTGTGCGCGCGGGTGGAGGTCGATTTCGTCGGGCGCGAACGCGACCGCAACGATCTGCTGGCGAAAATCACCGGCGATCCGGACCGCGTGCGCAGCTTCAGGGCGGAATGGCCGGCGAGCGTGCCGGGCGGTCCGCCACTCATGTTCACGAGCTATCCGGGCTGCTTCTGCCACCGCCGCCTCGACCCGGGCGGTCTCGCCCTCGCCGAAGTCGCCGCCCGCGAACTTGCGGCGCAAGGCGCAGAGTGCAATCTACTGGACATGGGGTGCGGCTGCGGTCTCGTCGGTTTTTTGATAGCGAGCGTCGTCGTGGGGGCTCGTCTCACGCTCGTCGATTCGCACGCGCGGGCGGTGGAGGCCGCGCGCGAGAACGCCGCGAAGTTCGGGGTTGACGCGGAAGTCATACTTGCCGACTGCGGCACGCCGCCGCGCATGGACGGTTCGTTCGACGTCTTTGTCGGCAATCCGCCGTATTACAGCGACTACCGCATCGCCGACGTCTTTCTGGAAACCGCGAAAAGGGCGCTCAAGCCGGGGGGGGCATGCTACACGGTCGTCAAGAACGCGGCGGGGCTGAAGCCGGTGCAGGAGCGTTATTTCAGGCAGGCGGAAGTCATCGCCCGCCGCGGATATTCGGTGCTGAAATCAGTGAAGGAGTGAAAAATGCCAACCGCCAATCAGCTGCGCTGGAAAGTCATCGACCTTTTCGGCATACCCGTATACCTTGACATCACTTTTCTCGTGCTGATGCTGCTCTTTGTCAACGGGGGGTCGTCTTTCAGCGCCGGACTCGCCGAGGCGATGATACTCGCGGTGTCGATCGTGCTGCACGAACTCGGCCATTCGCTCACGGGCCGCGCGTTCGGCTGCGAGACGAGCCACATCACGCTGTCGTTCATCGGCGGGTGCGCCTCCATGACTTCGATGCCGCGTCGCGGCTGGGAGGAGTTCACCGTGGCGATCACGGGGCCGCTCGTCAGTTTCGCGCTGTGCGGCGCGGGGTATGCGTTGCTCCGATTCCTGCCGATCGAGAACCACTTTCTCGCGCACATGCTCGTCTATCTGTTCTGGCTCAACCTCGTGCTTGGGGCGTTCAACCTGCTGCCGGGGTTCCCGATGGACGGCGGCCGCATATTCCGCAGCGTGATGATGCTTTTTCTGTCGCGTCCGAAGGCCACGCTGGTGGCGATGTGGGTGGGGCGGGCGTTCGCTGTTCTGCTGGGACTGAGCGGCGTCTACGCGTTTGTGAACGGCGGCAGCTGGGCGGTCGTCAAGATGTTCATCGCGTGGACGATCTGGCGAGACGGATACCGTGAATACCAGCTTGCGCTGATGGAAGCTTCATGGACTTGCCAGGATTTCCGGGCGAAGGTTTCTCCGCCGCCGTACGAGCGGTGACGCGTCAAATATGATACAATAAACGGGATCGGTGCGATGACTAAACTCGACGAGAAGTGGGTGTTCACCAGAGAGACGGTCGGAACCGGCCGTCTGTCGGTGGTCATGCCGTTCTACAGACTCGCGGGTGCCGCCGGCGCCAATCTGCGGGAGGTGGCGGAACTGTTCGAAAGCCGCGGCGTCGAGACCGAGCTGGTGCCGGTGGACGACGGCAGCGGCGACGGAACCGACGGCGTTCTCGGCAGTCTTTCCTTCGACGGCTTCAGGCATGTCACGGTGCGGCCGGTCATCTGCCGCCGCAACGGCGGCAAAGGAGCGGCGCTGCGCGCCGGTTTCGAGGCCTCCACCGGGCGTTACGTGATGCTGCTTGACGGCGATCTCGACATCAACCCGAAGCAGACCCCGTATTTCTTCGAAGAAATGGTCAAGAACGGGGCCGACATAGTAGTCGGCTCGAAGCGCCACCCCCGGTCGGCGGTGCAGTACCCGTGGCACCGGCGCATCATGAGCGCATGCTATTTCACGCTCGTCAAGTGGCTGGCGGGGCTGCCGATAACCGACACCCAGACCGGCATGAAACTCTTCAAGCGCGAGGTGCTCGGCCCCGCGCTGGACCGCATGCTGGTCAAGACCTACGCCTTCGATCTCGAACTGCTGTCCATCGCCGCGAGCCGCGGCGCGAAAATCGCCGAGGCTCCGGTGGTGATCAAATTCGGCGGCAAGTTCGGCGCGCTCAAGCCGCGCACGGTGTGGCAGATGGCCAAGGACACGCTGGCGGTTTTCTACCGGCTGCGCATTCTCAAATACTACGCGAAATGCCTTGTGCCGGCGAAGCTCGACCACCAGCCGCTCGTGTCGATCGTGATCGCCTGCCCCAGGCGCAGCTGGATGCTCGACGAGTGCCTTGAAGCGGTGAAGGCCCAGAGCTACGAGAAATGGGAGGCGATCGTGCTGCCGGACGGCGCGGAGGAGGGCGACGCCGACGGGCGCGTGCGCTTCATCGAGACGGGCAAGGTGCGCCCCGCCGAAAAGCGCAATACCGGCATCCGCGAGGCGAAGGGTGAAATCATCGCGTTCATCGACGACGACGCCTACCCGGACGCTCACTGGCTCGAGTACGCGGTCAAGTATTTCGGCGAGCGAGACATCGGCGCCGTCGGCGGGCCGGGCGTGACTCCGCCGGGCGACAAAAGCCTCGCGCGCATCGGCGGGCGGGTGTACGACAACTGGCTCGTCTCCGGCAACTACCACTACCGCTACCGCGCCGGCGGCGTCAGGATGGACGTCGACGACTACCCCAGCTGCAACCTTTTCGTGCGCAAAGACCTGCTGGACAAGATAGGCGGCTACCGCACCGATTTCTGGCCGGGCGAGGACACTCTGCTGTGCAAAGACATCGTCGACAACTGGAAGCGCATCATCTACGACCCCTGGGTGGTCGTCTACCACCACCGCCGTCCTCTTTTCCTGCCGCATCTCCGGCAGCTCGGCCGTTACGCCTTCCACCGCGGCTACTTCTGCAAGCGTTTCCCCTCGAACTCGCTGCGGCTGAGTTATTTCGTGCCGACGCTTTTCGACATCTATCTTTTCGTGCTCGCCGTGGTGGGGGCGCTCAACCTCACCGGCGTCGATTTTCTGCGCGTCACGTTCCACCGCTGGGGCGGCTACCTGCCGTTCTGGATATATCTCGCGCTGGTGACGGTCACCACGTTCAGCCTCAAACCACACTACTGGGTGCTGACGGCGCTCGGCGTCGTCGCCAGCCACGTTTGGTACGGCGTCCGCTTCATCCAGGGGCTCTGCGCGAAGAAGGCCCCCTGCGAATACATCGGAAAGGACCATGCCCATGGAGAAGGCGTTAATCTGGTTTAGCTGGACAGCCGCCGCGTACCTGATCGGTTCAATCCCGTTCGGATACCTGATCGGGCGGATGCGCGGCGTCGACGTGCGCACGGTCGGCTCGAAGAACATCGGCGCGACCAACGTCTACCGCACGGTCGGAAAGA
Source organism: Kiritimatiellia bacterium (assembly GCA_017652705.1). GTDB lineage: Bacteria > Verrucomicrobiota > Kiritimatiellia > RFP12 > UBA1067 > UBA1067. The sequence goes on from JAGCAM010000085.1 coordinate 39,992, forward strand.
AGTGGGGGGCTCTCGCGTTCTTCTGCGATTTTCTGAAAGGGTTCGCCCCGACATGCTCGTCAGCGGCGTTCGCCGGGCCTGAGACCGGTCTTCCGGTCGCGGTCGGTCTCGCCTGCGTCATCGGGCACACGCTCACCGTCTTCATGAAATTCCGGGGCGGCAAGGGGGTCGCCACCGCGTTCGGCATGATGGTGGCGCTCGCGCCGGCGCCGACGCTCATCGCCTTCGCCGTTTTCGCCGTCACCGTGTGGCTTTCGCACTACATCTCGCTCGGTTCGATGCTGGCGGCGGCGACGCTCGCCGCGCTGGTGTGGGTGTTTCCGGCGGGCACCCCGCTGCGGGTCGTCGCCGCGTTCATCGCGGCGTTCGTCATCTTCAAGCACAAATCCAACATCGGGCGGCTCGTGAAAGGCACCGAAAACAAGATTTACTGAACAAAGGCCAGACATGAAGAAGAAGCAGAGAATCAGAATAACCGACACGTCGCTGCGGGACGCGCACCAGTCGCTTTGGGCGACGCGCATGCGCACCGACGACATCCTGAAAATCGCCGAGACGATCGACTCGGCGGGCTATTACTCGCTCGAGTGCTGGGGCGGGGCGACGTTCGACGTCTGCATGCGCTTTCTCAGGGAGAATCCCTGGGAACGACTGCGCCGGATAAAAAAAGTCTGCCGGAAGACCCCGCTGCAGATGCTGCTGCGGGGGCAGAACCTCCTCGGCTACAAGCACTACCCCGACGACGTCGTCGAACGGTTCGTCGCGCTCGCGTGCGAGAACGGCATGGACATCTTCCGGGTTTTCGACGCGCTCAACGACCCTCGCAACCTCGAGCAGGCGATACGCTGCGTCAAGAAGTACGGCGGCCACGCGCAGGGCACGATCTGCTACACGACGTCGCCGGTTCACACCGTCGCGAACTACGTCAGGCTCGCCAAGGCGCAGGCGTCGATGGGCGTCGACACTCTCGCCATCAAGGACATGGCGGGCATCCTCACGCCCGGCGCGGCGCGGGAACTGGTCTCCGCCCTGCGCAAGGCGCTGCCCGAAATGCCGATTCAGGTGCACTCGCACATGACGAGCGGCATGGCCGCGGCGATGTACATGGCGGCCGTCGAGTCTGGCGCCGGCTGCGTCGACTGCGCGATTTCGACGCTGAGTTCCTTTTCGTCGCAGCCGCCGACCGAGTCGGTCGTTTCGATTCTCGAATCGGAGGGGTTCGACTGCGGTCTCGACCGCGATGCGCTCGCCAGGATCAACGACTATTTCAAGACGCTGAAGGAGAAACGCCAGCCCGTCTCCTCGGCGAGGGTGGAGCCGGTCGACGCCGGGGTGCTCGTGCACGCCATTCCCGGCGGCATGATTTCCAATCTAAGATCGCAGCTCGCCGGGCAGGACGCTCTCGGCCGCCTGCCGGAAGTGCTGTCGGAACTGCCGCGCACGCGCGCCGACATGGGGTATCCGCCGCTTGTCACGCCGACCTCCCAGATAGTGGGGGTGCAGAGCGTCCTGAACGTCCTGTCGGGCAGGCGATATTCGATGGTGACCGACGAAACCAGGCGTTATGCGGCGGGTTACTACGGCCGCACCCCGGCTCCGATCGAGCCGAAGCTCCGCAAGAAACTCTGCGGCAGGCTGAAACCCATCGACTGCCGGCCGGCCGATCTGCTCAAGCCCGGGCTTGTCGCCGCGGCGGCGGAACTGCCGCCCGACACGATCAAGGCCGAAGAGGACATCCTCTCCTACGCGCTGTTCCCTGAAGTCGCGCTCGGCTATTTCAAGTGGCGCAACGCCGACCCGCAAAACCGCGAGCCGGTGCCGGCCGACGTCGAGGAGGCGAAGAAAACCGCCTCCGAAGCGACGGCGAAAGAGTCGGAAATCCTGGTGGAAGGCAACGCCGCCCCCGTCCCGCCGGCCGCCGGGGGCACTCCGGTGACCGCGCCTCTGAACGGCACGTTCTACCGCTGCGACGCGCCCGGCAAACCGCGCCTCGCCGAGGACGGAGCCGTGGTCAAGGCCGGCCAGCCGGTGTGCGTCGTCGAAGCGATGAAACTTTTCAATCCCATCAAGGCGTCCGCCGCCGGCCGGATAACTTTTCTCGTCGAACACGGCAGAAGCGTTACCAAGGGGCAGGTCGTCGCCACGATAAAATAACCGAAAATATGATATAATATTCCTTCCAAACCGGGGCCTGTAGCTCATCTGGACAGAGCAACTGCCTTCTAAGCAGTGGGTAGTGGGTTCGAGTCCCGCCAGGCCCGCCAGTCAAACGGACGGCGGATTGCACGGTTGCAAGTTACGAACTAAAGGTAGACCTATGATGGAGAAGCAGTACAACGCGAAAGCGGCGGAGGCCAAGTGGTATCCGCTGTGGGAGAAAAACGGGTGTTTCCACCGGGAACCCGGCGAAGGAACGCCGTATTCGGTGGTGATACCGCCTCCGAACGTCACAGGCATACTTCACATGGGTCACGCGCTCAACCAGACGATTCAGGACATTCTGGTGAGGTGGCGGCGCATGCAGGGCCGCAACACCCTCTGGCTGCCCGGCACCGACCACGCCGGCATCGCAACCCAGAATGTGGTTGAAAAGGCGCTGAAGAAGGATGGCAAGCGCCGGCAGGATCTGGGCCGCGAGGCGTTCGTCGAGCGCGTGTGGGAGTGGAAGCGCCGGTACGGCGGCACCATCGTGCACCAGCAGCGCATGCTCGGCAATTCCACTGACTGGCGACGGGAGCGCTTCACTTTAGACGAGGGCTGTTCCAGAGCGGTCACCAAAGTATTCAAGCAGCTGTTCGACGAAGGCCTTGTCTACAAGGGCAACTACATCGTCAACTGGTGCCCCCGCTGCGGCACCGCGCTCGCCAACGACGAAGTGGAGCACGAGCCGAACCACGGCCATTTCTGGTATGTTAAATATCCGGTGGTGGGCAGCTCCGCGGGGCAGTCCGGCGAACCTTACCGCGACTACGTGATGGTCGCGACGACGCGCCCCGAAACCCTGCCGGGCGACACTGCGGTGGCGGTTAACCCGAAAGACGACCGTTACGCGCATCTGGTCGGCAAGACGGTGATACTGCCGCTGACCGGCCGCGAGATACCGGTGGTCAGCGACGATTACGTCGACCGCGAATTCGGCACCGGCATCGTGAAAATCACCCCGGCGCACGACCCCAACGACTTCCTCGTCGGCAAGCGCCACGGCCTCGAGGAGATCAACATCATGACCGGCGACGCGCGGATGAACGCGCTCGCCGGGGCGAAGTACGAGGGCATGGACCGCTGGACGTGCCGCGATGCGATCGTCGCCGATCTCGAAGCCGGCGGCTATCTCGATCACGTTGAAGACATCGACAACCAGGTCGGCCACTGCTACCGCTGCCACGAGGTGGTCGAGAGCCGCCTCTCCAAACAGTGGTTCGTCCGGATGAAACCGCTGGCGGAACCCGCCGTCGCAGCCGTTAAATCCGGCGAGGTGCGCTTCGTGCCCGACCGCTGGTCGAAGATATACTACAACTGGATGGAGAACATCCAGGACTGGTGCATATCGCGGCAGCTGTGGTGGGGCCACCGGATACCGGCGTGGTACCTCGCTTCTCAGGAAAGCGGAGCGGCGGCCGGCGAGGAACGCGTCTTCGTCGCCGAAACGGCGCAGGAAGCCCTCGGGCAGGCGAAGAAGGCGACCGGCAACGACGGTCTCACGCTCGCCGACCTCGTGCAGGATCCCGACGTCCTCGACACTTGGTTCTCGAGTTGGCTGTGGCCGTTTTCCACGCTCGGCTGGCCGGAGAAGACAGACGATCTGGCCTTCTACTACCCGACCACCGATCTCGTGACCGCCCAGGACATCATTTTCTTCTGGGTCGCGAGGATGATGATGGCGGGCATCCATTTCATGGGTAAGCCGCCGTTCGCGAACATCGTCATCCACGGCATCGTACGCGATGCGCAGGGGCGGAAAATGTCGAAGTCGCTCGGCAATTCGCTCGATCCGCTGGAAATAATTTCGATGTACTCCGCCGACGCGCTGCGCTTCTCGCTCGCGCTGATAACTTCGCTTGAATGCGACACGAAGGTGGACAAGTCGAAATTCGAGATCGGCCGCAATTTCGCGACGAAAATCTGGAACGCGGCGAAATTCATCGAAATGCAGACCGCCGCCGGCGTGACGCCCGCCGCGCTCGGCGATCTCTCCGCCGCGGCGCTCTCGACCGACGACCGCCACATGCTGCTCGCGTGCGACAAGGCGTGCCGCAGAATCGGCGAAATGCTCGAAAACTACAGGATACAGGACGCCGCGCTCGCGGTTTACGATTTCTTCTGGACTCAGATCTGCGACTGGTATGTCGAGTACGTAAAAGATTCCCCCGACAAGTCCGTGTCGCTCGCCGTGCTGCGCGACGTTTTCGACAAGGCGCTGCGGCTGCTGCATCCGTTCATGCCGTTCGTCACCGAGGAGGTGGCGCACCAGCTGCGCCTGGTCGGCGAAAACGACACCATCATGCTGCGGAGTTTCCCGACCGGGTACTCCCCCGAAGAAGCCGCGAAGTGGGGCCTCACCGAAGGTCTTTACGAGTTCGTCAACGCCAAGCGCGAAGCGGTCACGGCGCTGAGGGCGCTGCGCGCGGAATACAAAGTGCCGCCGTCGGCGCGGGTGGACGTGACGATCGCGGCGGCGCCGGCGGGAATTCCCGATTCCCCGTCCCCCGAGGGCGAGATACCCTCCATGAAGCGGGCGATGCGGGCTGAGTCGGTCAAACTCGTCGCGGCCGGCGCCGACTTGCCGATGCCGTCGAAAATAACCAGGTTCGGCACGGTGTATCTTTCGCTCGAAGGGCTCGTCGACAAGGCGGCGGAGGCGAAGCGCATCGCCGGCGAAATCGCCAGAATCGCGGGCTTCATCAAAGCGGCGGAGGCGAAACTGGCGAACCGGGCTTTCGTCGACCATGCGCCGCCGGCGGTGGTCGACGAAGCGCGGCGCAAACTGAACGAGAACCGCGAGAAGACGGTGCAGCTTGAAAAGCTCGCCAGACTTTTCGCGTGAGGGGGCGGCGGGCGTGCGCGTGCTTTTTCTGAGTGACATCCACGGAGTGCCGTCGGCGCTGGAGGCCGCGCTCGCAGCCGGCGATGCGCTCGGCTTCGACCGCATCGCGCTGCTCGGCGATCTGCTTTATCACGGTCCGCGCAACGGCGTGCCGGATTTCTACGACCCCGTCAAAGTCGCGCGGATGCTCAACGCCCGCAAAGATTCAATCGTGGCCGTGCGCGGCAACTGCGACGCCGAGGTCGACCAGATGATGTTCGAGTTTCCCATGATGGGCGATTACACGCTGCTGGACGCCGGCGCCGAGACGTTCTTTCTGACCCACGGGCATCTTTGGAACGAACACCGTCTGCCGCCGGCCGGCGTCGGCACGGTGCTGGCGCACGGCCACACCCACGTCCCCGGGCTGAAGAAACTCGAATGCGGGTTGACAGTCTTCAACCCCGGCTCGGTGTCGCTGCCGAAAGGCGGCAGCGGCCGTTCTTTCGGGTATTTCGACGGAGACTCGCTGAGGATCTGCGAAATATGACGGCAAGGGGCGTATACCGGTTCAAGGTTAGATCGTACGAATGCGGCGCGGACGGTCTCGCCACGCTGCCGACCGTCTGCAACTATCTGCAGGAGGCCGCGAGCCTGCACGCCGAGCATCTCGGGTTCTCCAAGTCCGATTTCGACGCGGCGGGGGGCAACGTCTCCTGGGTGCTGACGCGGCTGGCGGTGAAGATCAAACGTTATCCGGCATGGGAGGAGGAGGTGTCGGTCGAGACGTTTCCGCGCGGCGGCGTGAAACTGGTTGCGTGGCGCGACTTCGAGGTCAAAGACTCCTCCGGCGCGGTTGTCGCCGCGGCGTCGAGCGAGTGGATGATCATCAATCTCGCCACGCGTAAAATCGCGCAGGTGCCCGATGCGGTGGCGGCGTGCTGTGACCCGGCCAACGAACCCGTGCTGGGTGATGCGCCGTTCAGCCGCCTCAAATTCCGCGGCGAAGCGCTCGGTTCGTCGCGTTTTACCGCGCTCAAAGGGCACATCGATCTCAACGGCCACGTGAACAACGTCCATTACATAGAATGGATGCTTGAACCGTGCGAGGACACGCGGCCCGCCGAGATGGAGGTGGTGTTCAGGTCGGAAACTTTCGCCGGCGAGGAGGTGCTCGTCGAAACCGCGCGCGACGACGGCTTCATCTACCACCGTGTGTTTTCCGCGGACGGCAAGGACCACATAGTCGCGAGGACGAAAAGATGAAAAGAATACTGCTGTTTCTGATAACGAACATCGCGGTGATGTTCATGCTCTCGATGGTCGTCAACCTGGTGTTCATGCTGACCGGCACCACGCTGGAACAGGTGTTCGGCCCGCAGTGGTCGCATCTGGTGGTGTGGGCCGCCGTTTACGGCATGGGCGGCGCGATCGTTTCGCTGCTGCTTTCGAAGCCGCTCGCCAAGATGTCGTGCGGAGCGAAGACAGTCGACGGCAGCGAAGGCGAGGCGGAACGCTGGCTGGTCGACACCGTGGCGGATCTCGCCGGCCGCGCTGGGGTGAAGACGCCGGAGGTGGCGATCTACCGTGGCGCGGCCAACGCTTTTGCGACGGGTGCCTTCAAGAATTCCGCTCTCGTCGCGGTCTCCACCGACATCATGGGGCAGATGTCGAAGGAGGAGCTGCGCGCCGTGCTGGGGCATGAAATAAGCCACGTGGCGAACGGCGACATGGTCACGCTGACGCTTATCCAGGGTGTGCTGAACGCTTTCGTGATCGTGGTTTCTCGCGTGCTGGCGTCCGTGTTGTCCGGCTCCGGCAAGGGCGGCGGCCGGCGCGGCGGCGCGGCCTACTACCCGCTCGTCATGGTTCTGCAGCTCGTGCTGGGCCTGCTCGCGTCGCTCGTCGTGCTTTGGTTCTCGCGCCGGCGGGAATACGCCGCCGACGCCGGCTCGGCGAAGCTGCTGGGCACTCCCTCGTCGATGATCGCCGCGCTGCGCCGCCTCGGCAACCTCCGGCCCGGCGTCCTGCCCGATTCCATCAAGGCGATGGGCATCGCCGGCGGTAGCAGGACTTCAGTGTGGGCGACCCACCCGTCGCTCGAAGACCGCATCGCGGCGCTCTCCGCCCTCAACAACAACTGGCGGTGACGTGAAAGCGTGGGTGCAGCGAGTCGACGAGGCGTCGGTCACGGTCGGCGGCGAGACGGTCGCCGCGATCGGCCGTGGACTCCTCGTTCTCCTCGGCGTGACTCACGGCGACACCGGAAAATCCGCCGACGAGATCGCCTGCCGCATCGTCAACCTGCGCATCTTCGACGACGAGAACGGCAAAACCAATCTCTCGATCGAAGACGTCGGCGGCTCCGTGATCGTCGTTTCGCAGTTCACGCTCTACGCCGACACCTCCCACGGCCGCCGCCCGGGTTTCTCCGCCGCGGCGCGGCCGGAACTCGCCGAACCTCTCTACCGGCGCACCGTAGCCGCACTCCGTTCGGCGCTCGGCGCGGACCGCGTAGGCACCGGGCGCTTCGGGGCTGACATGAAAGTGCGGCTCGTGAACGACGGGCCGTTTTCGCTGGAGCTAACCGCGTGAAACTCGAACTGCACGGTCTCGAAGCCTGCTGCATCATCGGCGACACCCCCGAAGAGCGCGGGGTGGAACAGCGGCTGCTGGTCGACATGACGCTTGACATCGACGACTGCGCCGCGGTCTCCGACGATCTTTCCGACACGGTCGACTACGCCGCGCTCGCGCACGCCGCAAGAACCGCGCTCGCCGCGGCGAAATGCAGATTGATCGAACGCGCTGCGAAGACCGTCTTCGACGCGTGCGCCGCCGACCCGCGCGTGAAGGCGGCGGAAGTCAGAGTCACGAAGTCCGGGCGCGTGCCGGGGTTGTCGTCAGCCGCCGCGGTGTACGCGGGGCGGACGCGCGGCGGGAGGGAAGGAGCGTAGCGGATGGGCTGGAAGGGCATCGCCATCGGCGGATACATCGGGAGCATTTTCGGCGGCCCCCTCGGTTCGATTCTCGGCGCCGCCCTCGGCCACAAGGTCGAAAGCATGGCGTTCGGCGGCGACAATCGCAGACCCGGTTACGCCGAAATGCCCCCTGGCGGCAGGTCGATGATTTTCTGCGCGTCCGTCGCCGCTATGATGGCGAAACTCGCCAAGGCGGACGGCGCGGTCACGCGGGACGAAATCGACGGCGTAGAGGAGGCCTTCAGGCGACTCGGCTTCACCCCGTCGGCGCGGCGTTACGCCGTCAATGTCTTCCGTAAAGCGAAGGACGACTCGCACTCCATCTACGAATACGCCCGTGAATTCGCCGGCGCTGTCTCTTCCGTCGAAGTGCGAGAACTGTTCTACGAAATACTGTGGGATATAGCCTGCGTCGACGGCGCCGTAAGCGAGGAGGAGCTGGTGATACTGCAGCGTATTCCGCGGTCGCTCGGCATCCGCCCCGGACTCTTCGACTATTTCTTCGTGCGTCGAATCGGTTCGCGGCGCGCCGGCGCGCCTCCGCCACCGCCGAGGGATCCGCTCGCCGACGCTTATGCCATGCTCGGCGCGAAACCATCGGACGGCGCCGATACGCTCAGGCGCAAATACCGCGAACTCGCCAAACGCAACCACCCCGACGCGCTGCGCGCGCAGGGCCTGCCGGACGAGATGGTGGGCAAGGCCACCGAGAGAATGAGCCGGATCAATTCCGCCTGGGCGGCGATAAAGGAGGCGCGAAACATCTGACATGGAAAAACTGATTGAAGCGCTGAAAAAAGCGAAATGCGCAGGGTGCCTCACCGGCGCGGGCGTCTCCACCCTGTGCGGCATACCGGATTTCCGCGGACCGCAGGGGTTGTACAAGCAGCCCGACGCCGAGCGGATATTCGACATCGACTGGTTCGACCGCGACCCTTCGATTTACTACCGCGGCTGCGCCGAACTCGTGTACGGTCTCGACCGGTTCAAACCCGGGCCGGTCCACTTCGCGCTCAAACGGCTCGAAGACGCCGGCCGTCTCGCAGGCGTCGCGACTCAGAACATCGACATGCTGCACCAGAAGGCCGGCTCCTCCAACGTCTACGAAGTGCACGGTTCGCCACTGCACCACCGCTGCCGCCGCTGCGGAGACGTGAAAACCTTCGCCGAGATTCTCGAACTGCGCGGGAAAAACGAAATTCCGAGATGCTCCTGCGGCGGAGTTTACAAGCCCGACATCACCTTTTTCGGCGAGGCGCTGCCCGAAGCGGCGTTCGCGGCCGCCCAGACGCTGGCGGCCAAGAGCGACGTCTTTCTGGTGCTCGGGACTTCGCTAACCGTCTACCCGGCGGCGGGGTTGCCGCGGTTGACGCTTCAGACCGGCGGCAGGGTGTTCATCGTGAACGCCCAGCCGACGCCGCTCGACGAATACGCCGCCGGCGTCTACCGCGATCTCGCCGAATTCGCCGCCGCCGTTCAAAACGCCTTTTGACCGGTACACCGGCACAACCCGCCCCGCAAGCCATTTCCGCCGCGTGGTCTTGACCGGGCGGCGGAAGTTTTGATATCATTTTTCCGATGGCATCTAAACGCGAAGCGGGGAAAGTAAACGATGTTCACTAACTGGAAAAAAACCGCGGCGGCGGCCTTTGCCGCGGCCGCCGTGTCTACGGCGCAGCGCGCCGACGCGCTCATGGAAGTGTCGTTCATGACGGCGACGACGGTCGGGAAGGGCCCGAAAATCGACGGCTCGATCGATGACGCCTGCTGGGGGAAGGCCCAGGCCAACGACACCTGCTTCGAATACTGGACTCAGACGCCGAGCAGAGTTCCGCTCAAGACGGAGTGCCACATCGTCTACGACGACCGCGGCATCTACACCGGCGTTCGCAACTACGAAAGCCAGGTCGGCAAACTCCGCCACGACATAACCAGAAACGACATCCCCTCGCCTGGACGGACGACAGCGCCGAACTCTACTACGACCCCAAGGCGAACGTGGTCGGTTACTGCAAATTCGTCGTCAGTTGCAACGGCTGCCGCACCACCGCCTGGCGCATGGACAGCGCGAACACGAACGGCATAAGGCTCCGCAAGTTCGGCGGCATACTCCTGTTCGTCAAGTGAACGGTGCGGCGGCCGGATGCCAGTAAATGTGAAGTCCGAAGGAAAAAAGGAGAGAAAAAGCCATGCAGACAACTACAGTTCCGCGTGAAATCCGCTGCCGTTTTGGCGAGTGGAAAGCCGCATCGTTGAAGCCGGGGCGGAAATTGCCGCTCCGCAAGGGGAAGTTGTTCTGCGTCGCGGCCGTCCTTTCGCTGACGGTTGCCGGCGCCGGCGTTGACACCCGTCGCGAGACGACTGTTGACGCCATGATGAGCGAACGACAGAAAGCCTTGCTCGGCATGGTCGAGAAGCATGCGAATAACGTCCTTGACGCCGAGCGGTGGCTGTGGGCGCATCCGCAGACTGGCTTCACCGAGTGGCAGGCTCACGAATATCTCACGAACCGTTTCGCGGCGCTGGGCTACAGCCTGACTTGCGCCGGTAATATCCCGGGCTTCTACGCCGACCTGGACACCGGTCGTCCGGGGCCGAAGGTATGCTTCATCGGCGAACTGGACGCACTTGACATTCCGGGTCACCCGGAGGCGGTGAACGGCATCGCCCATCTCTGCGGACACCATGCGCAGTGCGCGGCGCTTATCGGTGTCGCGGCGGCGTTGAAGGAACCCGGTGCGCTCGACGGGATGAGCGGTTCGATCCGCCTGATGCTCGTGCCCTCGGAGGAGTTGGTGCAGGTGTCTTTCCGCGATAAATTGCGGGAGGAGGGGACGATCCGCTACTTCGGCGGCAAACCCGAGTTCATGCACAGGGGGTTTTTCGACGGAGTGGGGCTTGTGATGAACGTGCATCAAGGCGGGCCGGCACGCGCCGACGGCGTGGTCTTCGACGCCATCATCAGCTGCAACGGCTGCCTCACGAAGAGATGCGTGTTCAAGGGGAGAACCGCGCATGCCGCGGCCTGTCCGCACGACGGCGTCAATGCGCAGTATGCCGCCACGCTGGCGTTGCAGGCCTGCAACGCTCTGCGGGAGACATTCCGCGACCGGGAGAACGTGCGCTGGCATCCGGTTCTGCGCGGCGCCGACTGCGCCGTGAACAACATCCCCGACAGACTGGTTCTGGAGAGCTACGTCCGCGGCAATTCGATGGAGGCGATCAAACGCGAGAACAGAAAGATCAACCGCGCCATCGCCGGGGCGGCCCTCGCGATGGGGGCGCGAGTCGAAATTCACGACCGGCCCGGCTACGCCCCCGGACATTTCGACAGGAACCTCATGCGCGTGGCCGAGCAGGCCTGCGCCGAGATGGTCGGGCCCAGGAAGGTTTCGTTCAACTATACAGGCCACGGCTCGGGCTCGACCGACATGAGCGACCTTGCCTGCGTCATGCCCTGCGCATGGTTCAACGTCAACGGCGGCTTCACCGGCTGCGGACACCGCGTGGACTACAGGGTGGTCGATCCGTACCGCCTGTGCGTCGATTCCGCCAAGGCGCAGCTTCTGGTCATTGACGCGCTTCTGAAGAATTCCGCCGCGGCGGCCAAGGGGGTCATCGCCAAGTTCAAACCCCTCTACCCGTCGATCAAGGCGTATCTCAAGGCCGCGGACGAGTTCTTCCTCGACTGCGAGGCCGTCCAGTACGACAAGGACGGAAACGCCACCGTGACCCTGCAATGAAACGCCCGCCGAGAGCCGGCGGCCTGAAAGGAGTGAATCCAGTGAAGAACAAAGACGCGAAAGATAACCGGTCCGTGAAAAAAAACGCGGCCTTTTTCTGTCTCGCGGCGGCGCTTGCCGCCGGAACCGCCGCCGCGGCGAAAAGACCAGTGCCGGAATATCTTAAAAAGGCCGTGGTCTATCAGGTGGTGCTGCGCAACTTCACCCGCGACGGAAACTTCAAGGCCGCGACCGCCATGCTCGACCACGTGCGTTCCGCCGGCGTCGACGTCGTTTACCTCGCGCCCTTCGTCGAGATGGACCGCGACATGGATCCCGCCGGCTGGAGCCCGCGGCAGATCAGGAGCGGTTTCGGCTCACCGAAAAACTCCTACCGAATCTCCGACTACGACAAAATCGATCCGGAATACGGCGGCGACGCAGACTTCAAGGTCTTCAACGACCGCGCACACGCTCTCGGCATGAAGGTGTTCATGGACCTCGTATATCTGCACTGCGGGCCCAACAACGTGATCAAAGACAAATTCCCGGACGCGTTCCAGCGCGACGAGAAGGGCGAAGTGCGCATGACCTACTGGCGTTTCCCCTACGTCAATTTCAAATCCAAACCGGTGCGACGGTATCTCATCGACTCGATGAAACACTGGATGCGCCTCGGCTGCGACGGTTTCCGCTGCGATGTCGGCGACGCGGTGCCGCTCGATTTCTGGGTGGAGGCGGTAGGGGAATGCCGCAAGATCGACCCGCAGCTGGTGATGATCAACGAGGGCACCAACCCGGAATGGCTGGAGAAGGCGTTCGACGCGTGCTATGCGTGGCCGTGGAGTTTCACCCTGCGCATGGCGCTCAACCCAAAAGGCATCCAGTACGGCAAAATGAAGCCCACGCTGCCGGAGCGGATGGACGAAGTGCGCGCCTACGAAGCGAAACTGCCGGCCGATTCGCTGATGTTCGCCTTTCTCGACAACCACGACACCGCCACCGACGACTGGGAGAACCGGTTCGACCGCGTGCAGCCGGTCGAAGCAGGCAACGCCGCGTTCGTGCTGACCTTTCTCCGCCGCGGACTCCCCCTCGTTTTCAACGGCAATGAAATAGCCGACAACGCCAATAATTCATTCTTCGCGCCGGTGGAGCATCCCGCGCGCGCCTACAAGACGGTCGACTGGGCGCGCGCACTGCAGCCGGCCGGCCGTGCGCGACTCGAACTCATCCGCAAACTTTCCAAGATGCGCCACGAAGACGCAATCTGGAGCGAAGGGACGATGGAGTGGGTCAAAGACGGCGAAGCCAAAGGGGTGATCGCCTTCATCCGCGCGCTCGACACGCGCAGAATGCTCGTGGCTGCGAACCTCACTGGAGAATCCGTGACCATTGACGGACTCGGAGCCTTCAAACCTTATGAATACGTCATCAGGGAAGCCCCCCCCAGGACAGGCAATTCCCGTAAATGAGCGCGGCGAAGATACGAAGGCGGCCGTCGTTCCGGGCGCTTTGACATACTCTTTGCCGCGATGGAGCGAGTAATGAACATCAACAAGACAAACCCGGCGACGCTGAAGATAACCGACATGCGCTTCGCCGACATTGACGGCGCGCCGAAGCGCTGCACGCTGGTGAAACTTTTCACCAACCAGGGTCTCGTCGGCTACGGCGAAGTGCGGGACGCGAGTTCGCGCACCTACGCCGCGATGCTCAAAAGCCGCATTCTCGGCGAAAACCCCTGCAACGTCGAAAAGATTTTCCGCCGCATAAAACAGTTCGGCGGCGATTCCCGGCAGGCGGGCGGGGTCTGCGCGGTGGAGGTCGCCTGCTGGGATCTGTGCGGCAAGGCGTGGGGCCTGCCCGTATGGCAACTGCTCGGCGGCCGGTGGCGCGACCGCGTGCGCTGCTACTGCGACACAGATTCCGAAGGCGGCGGACGCGACATGGGCGCGGCGCTCAAGGCCAGAATGGCCGCGGGTTTCACTTTTCTGAAGATGGATCTCGGCGTCGAACTGCTGATGGACGTGAAGGGCGCGCTCGTCGCGCCGCTAGGCTACCTCGCCTACATGAAAAAAATGAAACACGTGGTGAAGACACCCCACGGTTCGATCGATCCCCGCGCTATGCGCGGCGAAGCGTACGATCTGTTCAACACATCCCACGGCTTCACCGGGCTGCACATCACCGAGAAGGGGCTCGACATTCTCGAAAAATACACGGCCGACGTACGCGCGGAAATCGGCTGGGAAGTTCCCCTCGCGATCGACCATCTCGGGCACATCCCCTACGAAGACTGCGTGGCGCTGCTGCGGCGGCTCGAGAAGTACCACCTCTCCTGGGCGGAGGATCCTCTGCCGTGGCGCAACGTCGAACAGTACCGCCAGCTCCACGCGGCGACGACCACGCCGCTCGGCACCGGCGAAGACGTTTACCTGAAGGAGTCTTTCCGTCCGCTCCTCGAATCGCGCGCGCTCGCGGTCGTGCACCCCGACGTGCTGACGGCCGGCGGCTGTCTTGAAACTAAGAAAGTCGGCGACATGGCGGAGGAATGCGGGGTGCAGATGAACCTGCACATGGCCGAAAGCCCCGTCGCGTGTCTCGCCGCCGTGCACGTCGCCGCCGCCACCCGCAACTTCATGGCGCTTGAACTGCATTCCGTGGACGTGCCGTGGTGGGGCGATCTCGTCGAACCGGCCCTCGTCTGCAAAAACGGCTTCATCGAAGTGCCGGTGACACCCGGCCTCGGCATCGGGCGCCTGAACGAACGTCTCGTGAAAAAACACGCCTGCGCCGACTTCCCGCCGCCGTGGAACTCCACAAAAGAATGGAACCGCGAATGGGCCAACGACCGGAGATGGAGCTGATGAAGCCGCCGGCCGACCGTTACAAATGGTTCGCGCTCGCGATTCTCTGGGTGGCGTTCTTTCTCCAGCAGGGTTCGCGGCAGATATTTTCCGCCACGCTGCCCGCTATACAGAACGCTTTCGGCGCGACGCGGGCCGATCTCGGTCTGGTGGCGACGGTCTTCACTTTCGTTTACGGCGTGTGCGTGCCGTTCGCCGGCCTGGCGAGCGACATGCTGCGGCGCAAATGGATGGTCGTCGCCGGGGTGCTGGTCTTTTCGGCGGGCGTGTTCTGCTCCGGCTTCGCCGCCGGCGTCGGCCTGCTCATTCTTTTCTACGGTGTCGTGAACGGTCTCGGTCAGACTTTCTACTATCCGGCTTCGACCTCGCTCGTTTCGCAGCTCCACGCCGAAACCCGCGCGACCGCGCTCGGCATTCTCCAGTTCGGCCTCTACGCCGGCATCATCCTCTGCTCGTGGGCGAGCGGGTTTTTCGCCGACCTCGGGCCGGGCGGCTGGAAAACCCCGTTCTTCATCTTCGGCGGCGTGGGCGTCGCGTGGGCGTTCGCTTGCATGGTGTTTCTCGCCGACACCCCGCCGGCGGCGGCACCGGACGGAGCGTCCGGGCGAGCGACGCCGCGCGAAGCGCTGAAAGCGATCGTCGCCAATCCGGTGGCGCTGCTGCTCGCGGCGGCGTTCGGCATGCATGTCTACGTCGACGTCGGCTATAAAACATGGATGCCAGACTTCCTGTTCAAAACGTTCGCCGCCGACGGCATAACCAGGGCGAACGCCGCGCTCAACGCCGTTCTCTGGCACTATCTCGGCGCGTTCGCTGGCGTCGCCGCCGGCAGCCGTTTCGCCGACCGCAGCGTCAAAAACCGCCCGTCGGCGCGCCATGAGACGTGCGCTTTCGGCATGCTCTTCGCCGCCCTGTTCATCCTCGCCACCGCCCTCGCGCCGTCGCTCGGCCCCGGCCGCGGCGCTTTCGCCGCGTGCTGCGCCGCGTCCGCGCTGTTCGGACTTTTCCGCGGCTTTTTCGATTCCAACCTTTTCGCCGCGCTTTTCGACGCGGTGGCTCCGCGCTACCACGCGTCGGCGACCGGGCTCATTCTCTGCGCGGCGTTCGTGGTCGGTTCGTCGTCCGGTTACGTGCTGGGTCTCATCAAGACTCCCGCCGCAGGGCTCGCCTCACTTGCCCCGGTGTATTTCGCCGGCGGACTCGTGCTGCTCGTCTCGCGCCGCGCGGTGAACAGGGTGAAATTCACGGAACACACGCCATGCTGAAAGAGAAATTCAACCTAACGGGCCGCAACGCCCTCGTAACCGGCTCGGCGCGCGGCATCGGCCGCGCCATTGCCGTCGCTTTCGCCGAATACGGCGCCCACCTGACGGTGCATGGATCTAAAGAATCCGCCCCGCTTGAAGAGGCTCTCGCTCTCGTCAGAGCCTTCGACCCCGCCGCGGAGAAGTGGGTGGCCGACCTGCGCGACCCCGCCGCCGTCGAAACCCTGCCGAAAGACGTCGACATTCTTGTGTGCAACGCCTCGGTGCAGTCCAACCTCAAATGGTGGGATGTGCCGCGCGAAACGGTGCTCGAACAGATGCAGGTCAATTTCAATTCCACCCTCAGGATGTTCCAGCTCGCCTTCCCGCGCATGAAGGAGCGCCGGTGGGGTAGGCTCATCACCGTCGGCAGCGTTCAGGAGCGCCGCCCCCATCCGGAAATGCCGGTCTACGCCGCATCCAAAAGCGCGCAGGAGAATCTCGTGAGAAACATCGCGCGGCAGGCGGCGGCAGACGGCGTCACCGTGAACAACATCTGTCCGGGCGTGTTCTTCACCGACCGCAACAAGGCCGCGCTCGGCGACCCGGTGTACGGCCGGCGCGTGACGGACGCGATTCCGGTGCACTGTTACGCGATGCCCGAAGACGCCGCAGGCGCGGCGGTGCTGCTCGCTTCCGACGCCGGCCGCTACATCACCGGCGCGACCATTCTCATCGACGGCGGACTTTCCCTGCCCGGCTGAAAAATCATGGAAATATTCAATTACCGTTTCAAGGATGAAGCGCTCCTGCGCGAGGCGCTCACCACGCCTGAGAGGCGGATGGACGAACCCGGCGCCGCCGACAACCAGCGGCTCGAGTTTCTCGGCGACGCGGTGCTCGGCCTGCTCAGCGCGGAACTGCTGTTCGGTGAGTTTCCTTCGGAGCGCGAAGGTTCGCTGACCGTCCGCCGCGCGCACATTGTTTCGTCGGCGGCGCTCTGCGAAGCGGCGGACCGGGCCGGTCTCGGAGGACTGCTGATCCGGAACCGCGGCGCGAAAAAACTGCCTAAGGATTCAAAGATTCTGGCCGACGCGGTGGAGGCGGTGCTCGGGGCTGCCTACGTGGACGGCGGTCTCGAAGCGGCGCGTACGGTGTTTGAAGCGACCGGCGTCGCCGCCAACGCGCTTGGCGGGGAGTGGAGCGGCAATCCGAAGGGTGAGCTGCAGGTGCGCACTCAGGCGATGAACCCGCCGCGGCTGCCGGCCTATGAAATCGTCAGTATCGCCGGTGTGGCGCACAAGCCGGTCTTCACGGTGAGAGTCGAGGTCGAAGGGGCGGGCTCCGCCGTTGCTTCCGCCGGCAGTCGCCACGGCGCAGAATCCGCCGCCGCCGCCGAACTGCTGAAAAAGGCCTTTCGGTAGGTGGACGGCATTGGTATGGCGCATATCCCGGTTCGTCAATGCCCTCAACACGCTTACCCCGATTTTTAACGGGCCTCCCGTGAGGCAATAGCGTCGGGCGGGGCGAACCTCCGCCCCGACCGCTGCGCAGCATGAAAAAGGCGGCATTACCCCTCCATTTTCTGCTATGCTGGCAGTGCTAAACCAGACCCTGAAAACCGGCCCGGGCCGGCGCTTTTCCGTCCGAGAATCCGTCATTGAAGAAAGTCCCTGCCAGTTTTTGATCTCCCTGAAAATATTTTCTAATGTTTACAGGGAGATGGCACGATTCCCGGAAAATTTTCCAGGAGCCCCCCCCCTTGCGTGTTTCGGAGAGAATATGATATAATACACGCAATACCGGCAAATGGGGAAGTAGCTCAGTTGGTAGAGCATCACGTTCGCAACGTGGGGGTCGAGAGTTCGAATCTCTTCTTCTCCACCATTTAACGGAACAGAAGAGAGACAACGGTGATTTGTCCATTCAGGGAGTCAATGATGAAGGGGTCACTGATGAAAAGTTCGTCAAATTATCGCGTCTCATTGCAGTTTCTCCTTATGGCTAACGTGGTTGATTATACGAAGATTGAAGTTTATGGTGAATGGACATTGTTCGGGGCGGTGACCGGCATTGCTTCGGGGCGGTTTGCGCTGATCGGCTCGCAATACCTGACGGGGTATCCAACGTTTGCCGCCACCTCTGTTGCACACAATTTTTCCCGCAAGTTCGCCAACAAAACCGTCGTCTCCGTCGGGGGCGGGACGGAGCCGGCCGAGTTGGAGATTGATGACGGGGGTTTTCTCGACATAAACGGCGGAAACATCCTCGTGGACTCTGCGGGTGGTGAAAAATGAAGACGAAACTTGTCAAGTTCGTTTGCGCGGGTTCGGCGCCGTCAGCGCCAGTCAATTTCATGCGAATCAATGAGAGAGGTGAAAAATGAAAGCATCAAGAAGAGAATTCCTGAAGGCGTCGGCGGCGTTCGGCGCGTTCAACGTCATTCCCGCGCGGGTGCTGCGGGGCGAGACCGCGCCTTCCAACCAGCTGACGCGCGCGATCATCGGCTATGGCGGCATCGCCAGAGGCGGCAACCACATGAACGACGCGAATGGCGCCTATGCGCGCGTCGTCGCCGTCTGCGATCCCGACGCGCTTCACGTCAAGGACGGGCTCGATGCCGCCGTCAAGAGAGGCTATGGCAGGATAAAGGGGTGCAGGGACTTCCGCGAACTTATCGCCGACAGTTCAATCGACGTCGTCCATATCTGCACGCCGCCGCACTGGCACGGTTGCATGAGCGCGATGGCCGCGAATGCCGGCAAGGACATCTGGTGCGAAAAACCGATGACGCGCACTGTCGGCGAAGGCAAACGCGTGATGGAGCTCGTCAAGAAGAACAAGCGGATGTTCCGCCTCAACACCTGGTTCCGCTTCCAGGGCAACTATTATGGCTTCGGCACTACGGTGAAGCCGATCCGCCAGATCGTCGAGAACGGCCTTTTGGGCAAGGGGCCGGTGCGCTGCGTTTTCGGCGCGGGTCAGGGCTTCGACTGGAAGTTCTTCTGGTCGGGCAGGGTCAATCTTGATCCGGAGCCGGTCCCCACCACGTTTGACTGGGATCTTTGGCTCGGCCCTGCGCCGTGGAAACCATACAATTCGCACCGCACGCACCACACGTTCCGCGGCTACTGGGATTATGACGCGGGAGGTCTTGGCGACATGGCTCAGCACTATCTCGACCCGTTGCAGTACCTCCTCTGCAAGGACGAGACGAGTCCGGTGAAGATCGACTACATCGGTCCAAAGCAGCATCCGGACGTGGTAGGGCGCTTCGACCGCATCACGTTGACGTACGACGACGGCACGGAGGTGATCCTCGACGGCAACGGGACGCTGAAGGAAGAGCCTCTGCTTCGCGGTTCCAACGGACTCTGCGTCTACAAGAAGGGCGACGGCAGCTCGACGCTCCGGCTCAAGGACGAAAACGGCTGGTGGGACGACAACAAGGTCGTCGCCAAACTGAAGGAACTTCCCGAGCCGGCCGCCCAGCAGACCGACTTCGCGGATTCGATCCGCATGCGCCGCCGTTTCTGCCTGAACGAGGAGACGGGCTTCCGCTCCTGCACGATGTTCAACCTGGCTATCGTCGCCGAGCGTCTCGGGCGCGGCTTCGAGTTCGATCCCGTGACCCTGCACGCCAGGGACGACGTCGCGGCAGAGCGCTTCCTCTACCAGTCGATGCGCGAACCATGGGCCGGCGAGTTCATGAAGGGCTGAAATCAAAGAAAGGCGAATGCAGGTGAAGAATCGCATTGTGGCGCTGGTTCTGACTGCGGCGGCTGCGGCTTTTGCCGAACAGAACATCGTGCGCGAACAGGTCTGCGGAAAGACGAAGCCGGCCTCCGAGTTGCGGACTGTCCGTCCCGACCGGAAGCCACCGTTTCGTTTTACCGTCTTAAACTGCGAGTGCGTCAACCAGGCGCCGGGGCAGTGCGTGGTCATCGAGACGCCGGAGGGCAAGGTGTTCGCCTTCGACACGGCCAACGGCAATATCGGCGACGAGAAGAACCCGGCCTGCCGCTCGAACGGCAAAGACATCCTTGTGCCGTTTCTCAAGAAGCGCGGCTATGATCATTTGGACGGTCTTATCATCAGCCACGCCCACATCGACCATTTCGGCGGGTTCAACTGGCTCAAGTACAACTGGCCCGTTTCGCGCCTGTGGGATAACGGCTTCATGATGCCGGGGATGGATCCGAAGGACTACCGCGGCGAACTCGGCGCCTACGCGCGCCTGCGCGACGAGTTCTCCGCTGAGAACCCGGGCGCCTATCAGGTTGTCCATGCGGGCATGAAGCTCGACTGGGGCAAGGATGTCGACGTCGAGGTCATCTGGCCGCCGAAGGGGGGGGTCGCCATCCTGAAGGACCGCGCGAATCCCAAGGAGGACACGCCTGTCCACCATCTTGTGAACGCCAGCTCGATCGCCGTGCGGATCACCTACGGGGAAGTCTCGTTTTTCATCGCCGGCGACATTCAGGAGGACTATTTCGAGCGGAGCATGGCCAGGCAGGTGCCGCCGGAGAAGTTGAAGTGCGACGTGTGCGTTCTGCCGGCGCACGGCATCCACACGACGAAGTTAGAGGCGTCGCTCACGCGTCCGAAACTCGCCCTGATCGGCATCGGCAACCGCACTTACATGTACGAGACGCCGAAGGTGGCGCGGCGCATTTACGAGGCGG
This sequence comes from Kiritimatiellia bacterium, assembly GCA_017652705.1. GTDB lineage: Bacteria > Verrucomicrobiota > Kiritimatiellia > RFP12 > UBA1067 > UBA1067. Next base: position 60,517 of record JAGCAM010000085.1, read on the forward strand.
TCGGTTCGAAGGTCTACGTCTCGAACGAAGTCGGCGACATCACGGTGACGACCGACGGCAAGAGCCTTGACGTCTCGACCAACGGTCGGTTGTATCCGAAGCTCACAAAATAGCCGTCTGATGTCATGGGCGTGAAACCGGGAATGTCCGCCAGCATGCGTCGGGAAAATCGCCGGAAAATATGATATAATGTACGGCGTTGGAATAATGAAACAAGGTAGAAAGAGGAAATGGCGAGCAAGGAAAAACCGAGAAACCCGCGGATTCTCATCGTAACTCCGGAAATCACCTATCTGCCCGAAGGCATGGGGAATCTGGCTGGCAAGATGTCGGCCAAGGCCGGCGGCATGGCCGACGTGTCGGCGTCGCTTGTCCAGGCGCTCCACCGTCTCGGAGCCGACGTGCACGTCGCCCTGCCGCATTACCGCCGGATGTTCCACGTCGAAACCGCCCGGCTCGTCGCCGACGAACTGCGCAAATACAAAAGCCATCTGCCCGACGAACGCATACATCTCGCCGAAGACCGCTGCTTCTACTATCGAGACACCGTTTATTCCGAAGGCGAAGGCAACGTTAAACTCGCTCTCGCTTTCCAGCGCGAAGTCATCAACAACATCATACCGTTCGTTCAGCCGGATCTCATCCACTGCAACGACTGGATGACCGGTCTCATCCCCGCCGCCGCGCGCCGCGAAGGGATACCCTGCCTTTTCACCGTGCACAACATCCACACCCACAAGCTGACTCTCGCGCAGGTTGAGGACGCCGGCATCGACGCCGCCGAGTTCTGGATGAACCTTTACTACGGCTACCCGCCCAGAAACTACGAAGAAAGCCGCAACTGCAACCAGATCGACTTGCAGGCCTCCGGCGTGTTCGGCGCCCACTTCATCAACACCGTTTCGCCGACCTTCCTGCGCGAAATCGTCAACGGCTGGCACTCCTTCATACCTGATTCCATCCGCAGCGAAATACGCAACAAATACAACGCCGGCTGCGCCGAGGGCATACTCAACGCCCCGGACTCCTCCGACAACCCGGCGACGGACGAAAAGATACCGTTCCGCTACGGACCGGCCGACCACGTCGCCGGCAAACGCCGCAACAAAGTCGAGTTCCAGCGCGCCCTCGGGCTTGAAGAAAACCCCGACGCGCCGCTGTTCTTCTGGCCGAGCCGCCTCGATCCGGCACAGAAGGGGCCGCAGCTGCTTACCGACATCACTTACCGTTTTCTGGACAAGTATTACGGGCGCGGCGCCCAGATCGCAGTCGTCGCCAACGGGCCGTTCCAGCGCCCGTTCCGCGACATCCGCGATTTCCACTCGATCGGCCGGCGTCTCGCCGTGCACGATTTCGACGCGCGGCTTTCGCAGCTCGGCTTCGCCGCCAGCGATTTCACCCTCATGCCTTCGCTCTTCGAACCGTGCGGGCTGCCCCAGATGCAGGCGCCGATCTACGGCTCGCTCGCCGTAGCCCACAACACCGGCGGGCTTCACGACACCGTCGAACAGCTCGACTGGAACGGTTCGGCCGGCAACGGGTTCATCTTCGACACCTACGACTCAAACGGCCTGTTCTGGGCGATGGACCGCGCCATGGAGTTCTACGCCGCCCCGCCCGGAGTGCGCGAGCGCGAGACAGGCCGCATAATGAAGGAATCCCTCAGCCGCTTCAACCACGACGCGTGTGCGAAGGAATACATAAAACTCTACGAAAAAATGCTCGACCGCCAGCTGGTCAAACGGGAGATTTCATGAATCCGGAACAACTCGCCAGTCAGCTCGCCCGCACTCTCGAAGACGCCAAGGCGGAGAATGTTCGCGTTTACGACGTCCGCGGCAAGTCGGGGCTGACCGATTTCTTCGTCGTCGCCACCGGCGCGGCGGCGCCTCATTTGAAAGCGCTCGTCAGACTGCTGCCTAAGGCGTACCGACTCTCCGGCGCGCCGGAATCGGGCTGGATCGTCGCCGACTACTTCGACGTCGTCGTGCATGTTTTTTCGGCCGAAGCGCGCGCCTACTACGCCCTTGAAAAACTGTGGATGGGGGATTCAGCCGCGGGAGAAAAAGCATCATGAAAAAAATCGTGAACCTGCTCGTTTTAGTTTCCGCCGAGCTCGCCGCATTCGTCTGCGCCGCGGGCAATGTCGTTCTGCGCTCGCAGACCGCAATCTGCGAAATCGCGCCGGAAGACGGCGCCAGAATCGTCTCCTGGCGCGTGAACGGCAGGGAGCTGCTCTGGAACCCGTCGACGCCGGCGCCGAAAGACGGCAAGTGGCGGCACGGGGGCGTGCCCCTGGTCTGGCCGTGGGTGGCCGACGAATGGCCGGCCGACGTTGAAAAATCGCCCCACGGCGTCGCCTGGAAGCATCCGTTCAAGGTTGAGTCGCGCCGCACCTCCGAGATAAGCGACGAAATCACCATGTCCTTCTCGGCATACGCTCTGCGGGCGGAATACACCGTCACGCTCTCCGACCGGCTGTCCTTCCGCTTCAAGACGAAAAACACCGGCGACAAGCCCCGCCGGTACGCGATGTCGCTGCACCCGTATTTCAGGCTGCAGGAGCGCGACCGCACCGTGATCAAGGGTTTCGACGCCCTGCGCTACCGCGACATGCGTGCGGGTTTCGTCACCAACGGCGTCTGGAAGGGTGACGTGAAAGTCGTCTCCTGGCTCGACCACGAGTTCTACCGCGGCACCGCGCCGATGAAGGCCGAGTTCAACGACGGCGACTGCCGCATCACGGTTTCGTCGGCGGACTCCGCCGCATACGTCGTCTGGAATCCGGGCGACCAATGGCCGGTCGAGGGCACCGAAATGTACGGCGGGCTCGAGAAGGGCGCCTGGCGGCACATTCTCAGCGTCGAACCGAGTTCGGCCGATCTCAAAGACGCCGTTCCGCTGCGCCCCGGCGAAGAGCGCACCCTCACCGCGGAGTTCGTCTGCCGTGAATGACGCGCCCGGCGATCACATACTGAGAGTCGCCGACATAACCAGACCGCTGGAGTTCGACACCGCCCGCCCTCTGGAGGTGGAGGTCGGCTGCGGCAAAGGCAGGTTTCTGACGGCGCGCGCTAAGGCTAATCCGGACTGCGATTTTCTCGGCATCGAGCGCATGCTGGGGCGGGTGCGGCTGTTCGACGGCAAATGCCGCCGGGGCGGCATCGACAACGCTAAGGTGTTGCGGCTCGAAGCGCTGTACACTTTTCACTATCTGCTGCCGGCGCACGGCGTACGCACGGTTTACGTGTTTTTTCCGGATCCGTGGCCGAAGCGCAAGCACCGTTCGCACCGGCTGTTCGGGCCGCTGTTTCTCAACGCCCTGTGGAAGCGGCTGGAAATCGGCGGCAAGATTGAGTTCGCGACCGACCACGAAGAGTATTTCGGCGTGGTGAAGGATTGTTTCGCCGCCGACGGCAGGTTTGAAGAAGTAGCACCGATGGAACGCCCCAGGGAGTTGTGGACCGAATTCGAGACGCTGTTCCGCGGACAGGGGCTGGCCGTGCACTCCGCCGCGTGGCGGTCGCTGCCCGCCAGCGACGAACCGCTCGCCCCGCTCACGGTTCCGCCAGAGGCGGAACCCCGCCAGATCGCCGGCCGATGACCCGACGCGGCTTTAGGCGACATTGCGGAATCGGGCGGGATTTGGTAGAATAACGTACATGAATCGCAAGACTTGTTCTAATAAATCACGCCCGGCGCGACGGAACTCGGGGGCGGACGCCGGATGCGGTGACACCGAATCCCGCGAGCATGTTCATGAAAGGACGGTTGCCTGATGAAAGATCTTAAAGAAGCCTACAAAACCATCGAAGCGGATCATTTTCCTCCGCGCATGGAGATTTCGTTCATAGACGGCGACAGACGCGACACCCTTTCCTACGAAAAGGTCACCTGGAACATTGCCGGCGAGGAAAAAGGCCTTCGCTACGGCGAGAACCCGGGTCAGGAGGCCGCGCTCTACCGTCTGGTGAACGGCAATCTCGCGCTCGGCGATGTCGAGATGCTTCAGCCGGGGCGCTACCTCGCGTCACTGCCCGAGCTGCTCCAGAGCGGCAAACACCCCGGCAAAACCAACGTTACCGACACTGACAACGCGCTCAACATTCTCCGGTATCTGACGGAGAAGCCCTGCGCCGTGATCGTGAAGCACAACAACCCCTGCGGGGTCGCTCTCGGCACGACGCTGGCCGAAGCGTACTTCCGCGCGAACAAGGCCGACCGTCTCGCCGCATTCGGCGGCGCCATCGCCCTCAACCGCGACTGCGATCTCGAGACAGCGAAGCTCATCGTCGACAACTACGCCGAAGTCGTGGTCGCCCCCGACTTCGCGCCAGGCGTGATGGACGTTTTCGCCGCCAAGAAGAATCTCCGGGTCTTCCGCATCCGCAACATGTCGCGGCTCACCGACTTCGTGGCGAAGCACGTGATAGACTTCAAGTCGCTCGTCGACGGCGGAGTGATCGCGCAGACGTCTTTCAGCGCCAACGCGCGCCGTCCCGAAGATTTCATGCCGGCGTACTGCAGCCGGAAAATCACCGACAAGACCACCGGCGCCGTTTCTTATGAAGAGCATAAAATAGCCAGGCTGCCGTCCGCGAAGGAATATGAAGACCTCGTTTTCGGCTGGCTGGTGGAGGCCGGCGTCACCTCGAACTCGGTTCTCTACGTGAAAGACGGCGCGACGGTCGGCATAGGCACCGGCGAGCAGGACCGCGTCGGCGTCGCCGAAATAGCCCGCGACAAGGCGTATACGAAGCGTGCGGACTGGCTTTCGTGGGAGAAATACGCGCTGCCCTATAACGATCTGCGGCTCAAGTTCGGCGAGGAGGACGGCGCGAAAAAGCAGGCCGAAATCATGGAGCGCACGAAGGCCGAGAAGGGTGGTCTGCCCGGCTGCGCGATGGTGTCGGACGCGTTCTTCCCGTTCCGCGACGGCGCGGAGGTCGGCATCCGCGAGGGTGTCACCTCGATCGTGCAGCCCGGCGGAGCGCTGCGCGACTGGGACGTGATTGACTGCTGCAACGACGCCGGCGTGGCGATGGTCTTCACCGGCCAGCGCAGTTTCCGCCACTGATTTCCAAACAAGCAACAACCCTAAATCCCAAGGAGAAAGAAGAAAATGGACAGAAGAGAGTTTGTCAAGGGCACCGCCTGGATGGGCGCCGCGGCGTTCGCGGTCGGCTGCACGACCGAGAGGGGACTCGGTCTGAGCAGGGTCGGCAAGATGTCGACGTTCGCCGTGAAGCCGTTCGAGAAACTGCGCATCGGCGTGGTGGGGCTCGGCCGCGGCTACGCCGGGGTGTGTGGCTTCGACATGATACCCGGCTGCGAGGTGACGGCGATCTGCGATCTCAACGCGGCCCGCATCAAGAAATCGCTTGACCACATCGAGAAATCGAACCGGCCCAAACCGGCGGTGTACACCGGCGGGCCGGAGGAGTGGAAGCGTCTCTGCGACGATCCGAACGTCGATCTCGTCTACAACGCGACCCCCTGGCAGCTGCACGCGCCGGTGGCGCTGTACGCGATGCAACATGCCGGCAAGCACGTGGTCACGGAAGTGCCGAGCGCATTGACGGTTGATCATTGCTGGGAACTCGTCGAAACGGCGGAGAAATACGGTCTGCACTGCATGCAGCTTGAAAACTGCTGCTACGGCGAGAACGAGATGCTGATACTGAACCTCTGCCGCAAAGGGATGCTTGGGGAACTAGTGCACGCCGAAGGCGCTTACATCCACGATCTGCGCACCTACAACTGGGGCAAGTGGAACGACAAGGGCTCCAACCCGTCGGTGGACCCCGAAACGGGCTATCCGGCGTACTGGAACTACTGGCGGCTCAGGCACAACGCGGTGCACAAGGGCAACCAGTATCCGACGCACGGGCTCGGGCCGATCTGCTGGTACATGGACATCAACCGCGGCGACCGTTTCGATTATCTGGTTTCGCTCGAGTCCAATCAGCTCAACTTCGAGGCGTTCGCGAAGGCGCGTTTCGCCACGGACGGCTGGCAGGCCAACCAGAAGGTGCAGATGGGCGACATGAACACGACGCTCATCAAGACGAAGCGCGGCCGGTCGATCTTGATACAGCACGACGTTTCGTCGCCGCGGCCGTATTCGCGGCTCAACTCAATCACGGGCACCAAGGGGGCGGTCCTCGACTTCCCGCTGCGCATCGTGTGGGAGGACAAGCCCGGCGCCGGCGCGCATGCGTTCTTCGACAAGGACAAGCTCGCGGAGGTGTGCGAGAAATACAAGCATCCGCTTTGGCGGCAGGCGGGGGATATCGCCAAGCGGACGGGCGGTCACGGCGGCATGGACTTTTTGATGCTGCTCAGGCTGGCGTACTGCCTGCAGAACGGTCTGCCGCTCGACCAGAGCGTGTACGATCTCGCGAGCTGGTGCTGCCTGTGCGAACTCACCGAAAAGTCGGTGCGCAACCGCAGCTGTTCGGTGGACATACCCGATTTCACCCGTGGCGGCTGGGAAACTGCGAAACCGATCGACAACATCACCGTCGATCTGGAGAAGATGGGGGGCAAAGCCTGAACCGGTGCGTCGATACGCCGGAAGGCGCGGTTCTGAACGTGAAGGCGCAGCCGCGTTCTTCACGTTCCGGGGTGGACGCATCAGGCGGCGACGCGGTCAAAGTACGGGTGCGGGCCGCTCCGGTGGACGGCCGCGCCAACCGTGAACTCGTCGAGACGCTCGCCGGTTTCTTCGGGCTGCCGAAAAGCGGCGTCGCGTTCAAAGGCGGCGAGACTTCGAAGACGAAGCGGGTGCTGCTGCGCGGCATGACAGCCGCGGCGGTCGAAGCCGCGCTGGGAGGCGCGTGAAAATCGTCGTCACCGCCGGGCCCACCCGCGAGTTCATCGACCCGGCGAGGTTCCTCTCGAATCCGTCGACGGGCAGGATGGGTTTCGCGGTCGCGGATGCGGCCGCGAGACGCGGTCACGACGTGACGCTCGTGGCGGGTCCGGTGGCGTTGAAGACGCCGCGCGGCGTTAAGCGCGTCGACGTCGTGTCGGCGCGGGAGATGAACGCCGCGGTCGCGGCTTTGCTCGACGCGGCGGACTCTGCCGGGGCTCGCGTCGCGCTCGTCGCCGCGGCGGCGGTGGCGGACTGGCGGCCGGCCAGAACGTCGCAGCTGAAGTTGAGGAAGGCGGATATGAAAGGCGTGCTGCGCCTTGTGCGGAACCCCGACATCGCGAAGGCCGCGGCGCGGCGGCGTCCGCGGCCGTTCAAAGTCGTCGGTTTCGCAGCCGAAACCGGCGACGCACTATGCGGGGCGCTCGATAAATGCCGCGGCAAGCGCCTTGATTTCGTGGTCGCCAACGACATCTCACGCGCCGGCAGCGGCTTCGGCACGGCAACCGACGAGGTGTCTTTCGCGTTCCCCGACGGGTCTCACAAAGATTTTCCGCTGATGAGCAAACGCAAGGTGGCATTGAACATAATAAAGGAGATTGAAAATGAAGATTGAACTTTTCGCAGCGCTCGCGTTAGCCGCGGCTGGTGTTTCCGCCGCGCCCGCGGCGATACCGTTGCCGGAGCATCCCCGGCCGGACTGGGAACGGCCGGAATGGATGAATCTGAACGGCGAGTGGGACTTCGGTTTCGCGCCGGGTAAATACGACCGGAAAATTTCCGTACCCTTCGGGTGGGGGGCGCCGCTTTCCGGGGTTAAGGACGAAGGCGACACCGGCTACTACCGGCGCAGCGTGACCGTGCCCGCGGCGTGGAAGGGCAAGCGCGTGTTCATCGTTGTCGGCGCGGCCGACCACGACACGAACTGCATCTTCGACGGCGAGGATCTCGGCATGCACAGCGGCGGTTACACGCCGTTTGAATACGAGCTCACCCCGTTCGTGAAGTGGGGCGAGGCGCAGACGCTCGAATTCAAGGTGCGCGACCCGTCGCCGAAAGAGGCGCAGTCCGGGCATTGGCTCTACGGCAAGCAGGGCTACGGCAACGCCCGCGGCATCTGGCAGACGGTCTATCTCGAAGCGCGCGGCGACGTCTATCTCGAAAGAGTCGCGTTCGTGCCGGCGATCAAGGACGGCTCGGTGACCGTGCACGCGGTTCTCTCGGTCCCGGCGAACGAAAAAACCTCGCTCAAAATCGAACTCGACGGCAAAGTCGAGACGTTGCCGGTCGAGCCGGGCCAGATGGTGATTTCAAAGCCGGTGAAGCTCGCGAAGCCGCGGTTCTGGACGCTCGAAGACCCTTATCTCTACGACGTCAAGCTGACTTTCGGGGCCGACGTGGTTAAGAGCTATTTCGGCTTCCGCTTCATCGGGGTGGGCAAGACCGCGAACGGCGACCCGTGCATGACGCTCAACGAACGGCCGGTCTATCTTCAGCTGACCCTCGACCAGAGCTACAACCCCGAAGGGTGGTACACGTTCCCCTCCGACGAATTCATGAAGAACGAGATACTTATATCGAAGCGCCTGGCGCTCTCCGGCAATCGCGTGCACATCAAGGCGGAGGTCCCCCGCAAACTTTACTGGGCCGACAAACTGGGGCTGCTGATCCAGGCGGACGTCCCCTGCGCGTGGGGCGACGTTTCGGAGGCGATGTTCGAAGAACACTGGAAGTGCTTCGAAGGCATGGTCAAGCGCGACTTCAACCACCCGAGCGTCTATCAGTGGACGCTGTTCAACGAAACCTGGGGGCTGTTCTCCAATCGGTCGCTCAAGATGGGCCTCGCCTCCGGCGGCAAAAAAGAAAGGCAGTACCGGCCCTGGGCGCAGCGCAAGGTGGCGGAGGCGTACCTGAAAGCGAAGTTCATCGACCCCACGCGGCTGGTGGAGGACAATTCTCCGTGCAATCATGACCATGTGGCCACGGATGTGAACAGCTGGCACGCCTACTGCCCCGGCTACGGCTGGGAGGCGGCGGTCGACGACTGGTGCAGAAACACATACGCCGGTTCGAAGCGCAATTTCGTGACCGGGCAGTTCCAGCACGGCGAGCCGATGATGAATTCGGAGTGCGGCAACGTGTGGGGTTACGCCGGTTCGACGGGCGACTGCGACTTCAGCTGGGACTACCACCTGATGATAAACGCGTTCAGACGGCATCTCAAATGCACCGGCTGGCTGTACACGGAGCATCACGACGTGTGCAACGAGTGGAACGGTTATGTGCGCTACGACCGCAGCCGCAAGTTCGACGGCATGGACGAACTCGCGGGCATGGAGATAAAAGACTTTCACCGCGACGCGGCGGTTTTCATGGCGGGCACGCCAGGCCGGGAAACCGGCGAAATGTGCGCACCGGGGGCGAAGGTCGAGATTCCGCTCGGCGTTTCGCTGATTACCGAGAAGTACGCCGGCAAGAAGCTGACGCTTTCGTACGACGGCTGGCGCTTCAACGCCGAAGGGGTCAGGACCCCATGCGCGAAAGGCTCTCTGCCGGGTGAGTTCGTCGCTAAAATCTGGCAGTGCGAACGGCTCTGGAACTACACCTTCGTTGCGCCTGCCGAGGCGTCCTGCGGCTGCGTCGTCTTCACGCTCCGGGCGGACGGCGAAGAGATCGCCCGCAATTTCTGGTCGTACGGGGTGACGAACGCCGCGGCGGCCGCGGTGGTGCGGCCGTCGAAGTCTCAGTGGAGCGAAGGCGAGGCGGCGGTGCTGGGTGGATTGAAGGTTAACGGCTTCGGCAACGGCTTTTTCGAATTCGAACTCGAAGCGCCGTCCGAAGGCGGCACGTTCCGCGCCGAAGTTTCGGCGAAGCGCCGCAACGGCAAGGACCGGACCGACGGCGACCGCGTCAGCGGCCTCGACTACATGCTCGGGGGCGGCTTCTACGACCGGTCGAAAAACTCCAACAGCTATCCGCAGACTTCTGAAACCAAGTATCAGTCGAAGCTCAAAGTGTACGTCGGCGGGGAGCTGGTCGCGGAGATGACGCTTGTGGACGACCCGGCCGATCACCGCGGCATTCTGTCATGGCTGTCGCAGCCGCACGACCGCAAACTGCGCGAGACCGGCAGTTACGGATGGCTCGTGGAGGCGCCGGTCGCCGCGTCAGCCGTGAAGAACGGCAAGGTGACGGTCAGACTCGAAGCGGACCGCGGCGCCGCGGTTTACGGGCCGGCGTTCGGCCGTTACCCGCTCGCTCCGCACGTGGGCCGGTGAAATCTCAGTGACCGGCGCGGTCGTCTTTCTTTTCGGGAAAGGCGACCTTGACGCCGATTTCGTCGATCGCGTAGCGTATGTTCGCCTGCGCGATCTGCAGGGAGTCGTAGCGGAGCGTAAGCGTTCTCGCGTTCATGTCCCAGACGAATGAATCGTGGCGGATGCCGTTGTATTTCGATAGCGCCGCCGCGATCTGCGTCTTGTTCGATTCGGCGAGATCGGGCATCGAAACCGTCATTTCACGCACGTCTTCGCGGCGGCAGCCGAGACACGCGGCGGCGAACGCCGCCGCCGCCAGATATTTGGACAGCATTTTCTTGCTCCTTGCTGATTTTGTGGTGGTTGCCGGATTCATTTGAAAGTGGTCACGTTTTTGCCGGGACCGAACGGCGAGAGTTCCCTCAGACCGTTCACTACCCCGGGCAGCTTGTCGAGCGCGTAGTCGATTTCATCCATCGTGTTGTAGCGTGAAAGAGAAAATCTCACCGACCCGTGGACCGCGGTGAAGGGAACGCCCATCGCGCGGATGACGTGGCTGGGGTCGAGCGAACCCGAGGCGCACGCGGAGCCGGTCGAGATGCAGATGCCGAGGTCGCTGAGACGGTAGGCGATCGCCTCGCCCTCGATGTATTCGAAACTGACGTTGAGGGTGTTCGGCAGGCGGTTGGCGCGGTCGCCGTTCACCCGCACGTCGGGGCACTTCGCGAGGATGCCGGCCTCGAGCCGGTCGCGCATCGCCGTCAGCTGCCGCACTTCGCCGGCCATGCCGCGGCGGGCGAGTTCGCACGCCTTGGCGAGACCCGCGATGTACGGCACGTTCTCCGTGCCCGCGCGGCGCGAACGCTCCTGATGGCCGCCGAGCATGAACGGCTTGAATTTCGCCCCGCTGCGGACATACAGCAGACCGATGCCTCTCGGAGCGTGGAACTTGTGTCCCGACATCGAAAGCATGTCGACCGGCACCCGCTTCACGTCCACCGGAATCTTACCCGCGACCTGCACCGCGTCGGTGTGCAGAACCGCGTTTTTCTCGCGGCAGATGCGCGCGATTTCGTCCATGGGGAAGATCACGCCGGTCTCGTTGTTGGCCCACATGACGGATACGATGGTGTGTTCGTCAACCGCCTCGCGGAAAGCGTCAATGTCGAGCCGGCCGGCGGAATCGACGGGCAGTTCGACGACGCAGTGGCCGAGCGCCTTCAGCCGGCGGCAGGGCTGGAGAACCGCTGGATGTTCCACGGCGGTGGTGACGATCTTGAGTTCGCGGCCGTAATATTCGGCGCAGCCGCGGATCGCGGTGTTGTCGGACTCGGTGGCGCAGGAGGTGAAAATGATTTCTTCTGGGTCGGCGTTGATGAAGTGGGCGACCTCCTCGCGGGCGCGGTCGAGGTGGCGGGCGATTTCACCGCCGAACGAGTGCATGGAACTCGGGTTGCCGTAAAGGTCGCGGAAATATGGGAGCATGGCGTCGAGCACTTCCGGCGCCACCTTCGTCGTTGCGTTGTTGTCGAAATAAACGGTTTTCATCGGCGTGTATTATACCATAATCGTTCCGCCGCCGCCACCGTCGACAGGCAGACAAAGCTTTGGCCGGATAGAGAGGTGGTTTGCGGAAGTGGATGCACCAGATTTGGTTCGTTTATTTCCGCAAACCACCAGATGATTTGGAATCCTTGTTGGCCGTAGTTGGCCGGCCGCCGCACTTGCCAAGACTGCGGAGGATATGCTATAATACGCATCCACTTTTGAAAGGAAAAGGACAATCATGAAGAGCGACATACATCCAAGCTACGGAGACGCCACCATAACCTGCGCGTGCGGCAACGTCATTAAGACGCGCTCCACGAAGAAGGAGATGACGGTCAACACGTGTTCCGCGTGCCACCCCTACTTCACCGGAGCCAAAACCATGATCGACACCGAGGGCAGGGTCGATTCCTTCAAAAAGCGCTACGCCAAGTTCGCCAAGAAGTAATTGATCGATCGCCGTCAGATTGAGAGCGTTCTGGGTCGCCTGCCGTCCGTTGAAGCGGAATTGGGCGACCCCGCTATTTTAAAAGACCGCCGCCGCTACCGCGCGGTTCTCGCCGATTACGCGTTTCTGCGCAAGCTCGACAGCGCCTGGACCATGTATTTGCTTGCCGCCGACGACGGGCGTGACGAGGAGCTGCTGCGTGCCAGCGAGCGCGAGCTTACCGCCGCACTGCTCGAGCCGGATCCGCTGGACGGCCGCAACGCGGTGATGGAAATACGCGCCGGCACCGGCGGGGAGGAAGCCGCGCTTTTCGCAGGCGATCTTTTCCGCATGTATTCGCGGTACGCCGACGGCCGCGGCTGGAGGATCTCGCCGATGAGCTCCAATCCAACTTCGCTGGACGGCTTCAAGGAAATCGTCTTCACCGTCGCCGGGGAAGGCGCGTACGGGGCGCTCAGGTTCGAGTCCGGCGGACACCGCGTCCAGCGCGTGCCGGAAACGGAAGCGCAGGGGCGGATACACACCTCGGCGGCGACGGTCGTGGTTTTTCCCGAGGCCGACGAAGACGACGAGTTGGAGATACCTGAGAAGGATCTGCGCATCGATCTTTTCTGTGCTGGCGGCGCCGGCGGGCAGCATGTCAACAAGACCGAGAGCGCGGTGCGCATGACCCATCTGCCTACCGGTCTCGTCGCCGTCTGCCAGGACGAGCGCAGCCAGATGCGCAACCGGGAAAAGTGCTTTGCGACGCTGAAGGCGCGCATCCTCGACCTGAAACGACGCGAGGAGGACGCCCGTCGCGGCGCCGACCGGCTCTCCCTCCGCGGCAGCGGCGACCGTTCGGAGAAAATAAGAACTTACAACTTTCCACAGAACCGGGTGACCGACCACCGGATCGGACTCACGCTTCACGCCCTTGACCGGATAATCGATGGCGAGATGGCTCCGCTGCTCGATGCTCTGCGCGTCAACGACACCGATGAACGCATAAAGCTCGCTCTTGGAGGCCGGAGATGAGCGCAGCGTCGGCAATTCACTGGAACGTGACGGAACTTTTCACCTGCCGGTGGTTCTGGTGCGGGCTGGGCGGGTGGTTTCTGGCGGCGTTCGCCAAAATGACGATAGCAGCCTGGCGAACGCACGGTTTCGATTTCGAATATCTCGTGTCCACCGGCGGTATGCCGTCAAGCCATTCCGCCACGGTTTCGGCGCTGGCGTTCGGCATCGGTTACACCGAAGGCTTCGGCACACCGCTCGCGACGCTCGCCTTCGCCTTCGCCGTCATCACCATGTTCGACGCGGCGACGGTGCGGCAGGCGGCCGGTGAGCACGCCAAAGTGCTCAACGCCATCGTCCGCGACTTGAAGGAACTGAAGTTGAAGCCCGCCACGCGGCTCAGGGAACTGCTCGGCCATACCCGCAAGGAGGTGTTGTGGGGCATGGTCATCGGGATATCATGGGCGACTTTTCTGTGCTGGATATGGCGATGACGGTCAATCACCAGTTCCGCGGAGGCGCGGCGGAATGATCTCCAGGCTACTGGTCGTCGCCGGCTCCGGCAGTTATCCGCGGCTCGTCGTCGAAGGCGCGAGGCGCGCCGGTGTCGCGGCGGTGGACGTGCTGGCGGTGAAGGGCTCGTGCGACGCGGCGACGCGGCGCGCGGCGGACCGGGCGTTTTCAATTGCCGCCGGCGCGGCGGACAAAGGCGTCGCCTGGGCCGGGAGCATGGGGTACGACGGCGTGATTCTGGCCGGTCAGGTGAGCCCGATGTCGCTGTTCCGCGGCGGATTCGACCCCGTGGTGAAGGGGTGGCTTGCGGAAATGCCGGTTAAGAACGCCCACACGATTTTCGGTAAACTGATCGAAGAGTTCTCCCGCAGCGGGGCGAAAGTGCTGCCGGCAAGCTGTTTCATGGACGGTTACGTGCCAGGCGCCGGTGCACTGACGCGGCGCGGGCTTACGGAAGCGGAATCGTGCGACGCGAAACGCGGGGCGGAGGTTGCCGCCGACGTGGGCCGCCACGACGTCGGCCAGACGGTGCTGGTGAAATCGGGCATGGTGCTGGCGGTGGAGGCTTTCGAGGGCACCAACGCGGCGATCCGGCGGGCGGGCCGCCTCGGCCGCGGTTCGGTGCTGTTCAAAGCCGCGCGGGAAGGGCACGATTGGCGCTTCGACATTCCCGTCGCCGGCCTTAAAACTCTCAAAACCATGAAAAGCGCCGGCGTCACCGCGCTCGTTTTTCAGGCGGGGCGGTTGATTCTGCTCGACCGGGATGCGGTCGTCGCCTACGCCGACCGGCACGGCATTGCCGTCGTCGGCGTCGATTCCAATCTGCCGCCAGCACCTTTGCGACCGTGAAACTGCTGCTGCTGGCCGGCGAAGAATCGGGCGTAATGTACGCCGAACGCATCCGCGCCGAGGTGCTCAGGCGATGTCCCGGCGCGGAAATACGCGGCTACGGCTACTACGGTTTCAAGACCGAAGACCTGGCGGTGATGGGCTTCGGCCAGGTGATCAGGCGCATATTCTATTTTCTCCGTGTCGAACGCGTAATGAAGCGCCGCGCCGTCGACGGGTGGCGACCAGATGTCGTATGCACGGTGGACTACCCGGGGATGAATCTCAGGCTGTCGGCCTACGCGAAGGCGAAAGGGGTGAAGACGGTGCACGTGGTGTGCCCCCAGGTGTGGGCGTGGCGGCGCGGGCGCATCCCGAAAATCGAGCGGTCGACGGACAGGCTCTGCTGCTTTTTCCCGTTTGAGCCGGCGCTGTTCCGGACGGGGTTCGCCGAATTCGTGGGGCACCCGCTGGCGGAGGATTTCCGCCGTGCGTACGGCGGCGGCCGCGCCGGAAACAGCGGCGGGGTCGTCGCGATGCTGCCGGGCAGCAGAATCGGGGAAATAGAGAAGCACGTGCCGGTGATGCTGGAGGCCGCCGCCGCGCTTTCCTCGGGCCCTTCGCCGATTTTCCGCGGCGCGGTGGTCATGCCGGCGGCGAACGAAAAAGCGTTCGAAGTGATTTCCCGCGCGGTCGCCCGGAGCGGGGTGAACAACGTCAAGGTGGTCGCGGGCGGAGCGCGCGAGGTTCTGAAAAGCGCGGCGGCGGCGGTGGTGGCGAGCGGCACCGCCACGCTTGAGGCGGCGCTCGCCGGCTGCCCGACCGTGCTCGTCTACCGGGTGGGCTGGCTTTTCGCTGCCGTCGCGCGAATCGTCATACGGGGCGTGAAGCATATCGGCCTGGTGAACATCATAGCCGAGAAGGCCGGCGCACCGTGCCCGATGCCGGAGCTTCTGCAGAAAGACTTCACTGCCGCGGGCGTTGTCGCCAGACTCAAACCGTGGCTTTCCGACGAATCGGCCGCCGCCGCCGCCCGAAAGGCCCTCGCCGACACGGTGGCACTGCTGGATGCCGGCGGAGACGCTGTAGGCAGAATCGCGCAATTTTTGATGTGAAATAAATCCAGGGGATGAACTGCGCTTCGCTCTGGCGCTTTCCCGCTCCGCACCGCAAATCGCCCGATTTTATGTTATAACACCCGGTATGTGGAACGAAAGAAATTCATAATGAAAGCGTCCCGACGATTAAAATGCCAAATGTTCGGTGTTCGTTTCAGCGCTGGTGGCTTTGACGTGTATTGCACCGGTCAACGGCGCTGTTTACTATTTCGACCCGGATAAAGGTGATGACGCCAGCGACTGGCTTAGTGAATCGACCCCTGAAAAGACGCTCGCTCAGCTGGCCAGCTCCAAACACAAAGACGAATTCCGTGGCTGAAGCCAGCTCTACAAGCCCAATCGTATTCTGCTATACTACCCGCATAACCAAGGAAGTGCTTGCCGGCACGGCCTACGCAGCGAGTGTTGCGCTGGCTAATGGCTGGAGGGGCAGAAAAAAGTCGTCGCACCCCCTGATTGTTTTTTTCTGATTTTTTCACGCGTTTATTTAGGTTTAGGCAAATTTGGTATAATATCCTCCAAGATTCGGACTATGAGAGAATCAAAACTCAGGCAGACAATTACGAAAGGTGAATATGTTCAAAGCAAAACATATCCTCGTTTTGACGATGCTTTTCGCGCTCGTCGGTTGCAAGGCCACCCTCACATCCTTGATGCGCGCCGATCCTGTTCCGCTGACGGACTTCGTCCCACACCACGAGAAACTCCGCCGCATGGACGACTCATGTCCGTTCCACTATTACTGGGCCGATCTCGATGCGCTCATAGCCGCCAACATCAAACACGTCTATATTGCGCCGGTTGATATGAGTTATCTTCAGAAGGGCAACGCCTGGGACGAGTTCGCGAAGAGCGTCACGACCGCCGAAGGGGATTTGCAGGATCTGGCAAATTTCGCGCAAAAGGCGTACTACAAGGCGTTCAAGTCGCAGGAGAAGGCCATCGGCGTTACCGTTGTCGACAGCCCCGATGTGCCGAACACGCTCGTTGTCGAATCAGCGATTGTCGCGTTTGCACCGACGAAATCGAGCGTCTATGCTGCCGGAATGGTCGGCGACTTCTTCGTGCCGTGTCTCGGTCTCGTCACGGGTGTTATCTCCTCCGGCTCTGTCGCGGTGGAGTCACGCGCACGCCTCGGCAAGGACGGCCCGATTGTCGCGGCGCTGGCCGATACGGAGAACGATCCCAACGCGCTCGTCTCGCTTTCGAAGTTCACATGGACGACACCGGCGAAAATAAATCTCAAGCGCATAGCCATTCAGACCGCTACCAGCTGTACAGTTGATAAGATGGAAGATCTTGACAGAGGCTATCCGATCGAATTCTTCTCTACCTTTTCAGACGCCGATCTCGACGACATGTAGAGTATGCGGCGGCCTCGTGGCGGGGTGTCTCGTCGAGAAGGGCGGATGTAGGCTGCGGGTCGCCCGTCCCCGTCGCCTGCCTGAGCCTTACCACCATCGCCTTGTAGTGCATGAGCGTCTTGTACCTCGGAAGAAGCTCGGGAATTTTGTCTGACAGCCGGCCTTTTATTCCGCCGTTTCTCCCGACAGCATCGCCGGATTCGTCGATTTTGGGGCAGTTGTCGACATAGCAGTCGAGGTCGTGGAGCATCCCGCCGCGGCGGATCATGGCCTCTCGCGACTCCTTCCGGACGTTCCATGCGGCGAGTATGTCCTCCGGCGTCGGCATCGGAGCCAGGGTCGTGCGGCCCTCGACGAGCTCGCGCCCGCGCGGGGTGAGCTCGAAGTCGGCGCAGAGCCCGTCGTCCTCGACGCGGAGGTTCTTCGCCCAGGCGGCGGCCTCGGTGGATCCGCCGGAGGCCGAGGCGTGGTCCACGTCGACGAGGACGTCGGGCGAGCCCATTGCCTTCCAGTTCGCGACAAGCGCCTCGAACGCGGCCTTCGAGCAGTGCTGCACGGTGCCGTTCCTCTTGCCGCCGTCGTGCAGAGTGAACTCGCCGAAGGGCGAGAGCTGCACCTTGACGGTCGTGGATCCGTCGGCGGGCGCCTCCCAGTTGAGCGCAACCGCCTCTCCGTAGATGATTTCGTTTTTCATTTTGCCCCCTTGCCTTTCTTCAGATGGTTGTGGTATAATTCAATCACTTCCGGATCACAGGCTTACATCCGCCCTCTTCCGGGAAACGTCCGTCTTACGTCTTGTAAGGCGGATTGTTTTTTGCCCTTTCTTGGATGCTCCTTACGTAGACTTTGTCCGCCCAGGAGATAGCCCAGGTCTCACCGTTCGTCGTGTCGGTTCGGTAGCAGCGCTGCGAGCCTCTGGGCAGATCGGTCGTCTCCATGATCTTCTTGCCTTTGAAGGTAATCACCGGATGCTCGTCGTGCGTCACGGCGTAGATGGCGTCCTGGACGTGGCGGAATCTTTCTAGATCCGATTCATTCATGGATCGTCCGTGCCCGTAACGATATTTCGAGGCGAACGAGCTGTCGAACTTCATTTCGCGGCCCGACTTGTCCTTGAACGTGGGATTGTCGAGAACCACGGCAATTCCCTCTTCAACAGTGATGAGCCCCTTGGCCTCACCGGCGGCGATTTCCGCTATTCTCTCTGTTGGCACGTTGCTGATGCGCGTGTCCAGGTCGTCCGCATTCGGTTTCTCCGCCGGCTTGGCCGCTGGCGCACCGGACGCGCCGCCGCCATCGCCCTTGGCGACGAACTGTCCGCCCTTGCCCGATCCGGCTTCGCCATGCTCGTTGCCCTGGGCGTCGGTCGAGTTCGCCACCTCGCCGCCCTGGGACAGCTGGGACGCCATCGCCTCGGCCATGGCGTCGGCGAGGACGGTCGCGGTCACGGGATCGTCGGGGACCAGCTCCGGGAGTTCTGCAAGGAACTTCTCGCAAGCCTCCTTCGAGAAGTCTTTGAGAAGCTCTTCAACCGCCTTCGCGGCAGGGCCCGTGTCCTTGGCGAAGGCCTCGAGGATCGGGGACGAGGGGGACTTCGGGGACGAAGGGGACTTTGGAGTTTTTTTTAAAAAAAATTTCAATACCCCATTGACAGGTGGTGGGGGAAAGTGTATTATAGTGTCAAAAGATGTCAAAGTCAGGCAAACAGAGTACCGCGGAGTCGGAGGCGACGGTGTCGGGCGTTCTCGTAGGGCGCAACGACCACGCGCTTGATCCCAAAAAGCGTCTGACCATTCCGAGTGAATGGCGGGCGGTGATGGGCAATCCCGACTACGTGTATGTCATGCCAGGCCGCAACGGCAAGTGTCTCAATCTCGTTCCGAAGACGGAGATGGAGATGCGGTTGGCGAAGCTGCGTGAGAAGGCGCTCTTTGATCCGGCGCTGACCGAGCAGCTGCGCGCCATCGGTGCGGTGAGCGAGCAGCTTGTCCTTGACGTCCAAGGTCGAATCCGCATCAGCGACAGGCTCCTTCAGTTTGCGAACTTGACGACGACGGTCGCGATGCTGGGTTCGGTCAGGGTTATCGAGCTCTGGGATCCCGCGAGGGTTCCCGGGGACCGCAAGGTGGACATGGCCGGTTACCGGGCGGCGCTGGACAAACTCGGGTTCTGACGATGGGGGCGAACGAACACGTGCCGGTTCTGCTGGAGGAGGCGATGGACGCGTTGCAGGTGAAGCGCGGCGGCCGGTACGTGGACGGCACGTTCGGCCGCGGCGGGCACGCGCGGGAGATCGCGCGGCGCGGTGGGGAAGTGCTCGGCATCGACCGGGACGGCGAGGCGGTGGCATCTGCGCGCGGGATGAAGGTGGTGAAAGGCAATCACGGAGAAATAGAAAGGATAGTCAATGAAAACGGCTGGAGCGAAGCTGACGGGGTGCTGCTGGACCTGGGTGTGTCGAGTCCTCAACTTGATGACGCCGGACGTGGGTTCAGTTTTCTCCGCGACGGACCCCTTGACATGCGGATGGATCGGTCGGGGGGGGTGACGGCGGCGGACATAGTTAATTTCGAAAGCGCGGAAAGGTTGGAAGAGATCTTCCGGGTATGGGGCGAGGAGCCTAGGGCGCACATGATCGCGAAAGCGATTCAGCGGGCCAGGGATGAACGCGGGGTGCGGTTCGCAAGGACTCTGCAGTTCGCGGAATTCATCGGGGGGCTTCTCGGAAGGCGCGGCGGTCACCATCCGGCCACGCGCGTCTTTCAAGCGCTCCGCATGGAGGTGAATGACGAGATGGGCGGCCTCAAACGGGCGCTCGGCGGGGGGATGCGAATTCTCAAGCCTGGCGGCAGGTTCGCTGTCATCACCTTCGAGAGTATCACCGACCGGGCGGTGAAGCGGTTTTTCGCCGCCCATGTCGGCAAGATGGCGTCGCTGCAGGGCGGCGGGGAGGAGTGGCGCGGCGAGGAGCCGCGCGCGGCGGCGGTGACGCGGCGCGCGGTCAGGGCGGGGCGGGAGGAAATCTCGCGCAACCCGCGTTCGCGCAGCGCGAAACTCAGGGCGGTGGAAAAGATCAGATGGAAAGGCGCAGGGTGAAATGAAACGCAACCGCAAACGCACTAAGAAGATGTCGGTGGTCGCCACCAACTCGATGAGATTGGGGGCGGTTCTGCTGGCGTTTTTCGTGATGGTGATAATCAACCATCTTTCATCGTCGAGCTGTGCGCAACTGATGAAGGCCAAAGGCTTGAAGGAGCGCGAAATAGCGAAGCTTGAAGATTCGCGCATGCGCGAGTCCACCCGCTGGGAGGAAATGAAGACGCCGGAGAAGATCAAGACCGCGCTGCTCAGGCACGGGCTTGCCATGGAACTGCCGCGGCCGGACCAGAACGTGAAGATGCTGCCCGACGGGAGGCCGCGACCCGGGCAGCTGTCGCTGGCGCGGGCGAAACAGCGCGAACGCGACATTGCCTCTGCCGGACGTTCCGGCGTGCCGGCGATAGTTTCGTACCGCCGCGGGAGGGGCCGGTGAGGCGATGTCGGTGAAAGGGGAGAATTGGCGGTTTCTGCTGCCGGTTTTCGCACTTTCACTGGCGACGGTGTATCTTACCGTAAAACTCATCCGGGCGCACGTGGCGCCGCAGGTCGACGCGCCCGACTACATTTTCACGAAACAGCTGCTGGCGCGGCGCGGCAGCATCTACTCGTCATACGGCAAGAACTATCCATTCGCCAAATCGGTGCCGTACTGGGAGTACAGTCTCGATCCAGTGGCGCTCACCAATTCGGTGGTGCGGCGCAAGGGTGAACCGCCGCGGCCGAAGGCGGCGATCGTGAAGACGATCGCGGAGGCGCTCGGGCTTGACTTCCGGCGGGTGATGAAGATGGCGGACTCGCCGCCGCGGCACGGCTACCGCAGCCAGTTTCTGGCGTTGTCGTCCGATCCGGACGCGCACCGGGTGCTGGCGGATTCTCATCTGGTGGCTGGCGTCGCGATCCACGACCGGCAGGTCCGGCAGTATCTGCACGGGCGGCGGCTCGCGCACGTGCTCGGCAGCGTCAACGCGGAGCACTGCGGGTCGGCCGGCATCGAGCAGCTCTTCAACCGCGAACTCACGGGGTCGCCAGGCACGATCAAGGGGATGCTGGACGCGAGGGGGAGGGAGCTTTACGACAAGCGGAAGGTGTCGATCAAACCCATACCCGGGTCGGACATCCACCTGACGATCGACCATAACATCCAGTTCGAAGTGGAGGACAAGCTCAAATGGGGCCTGCGCGAATTCGGGGCCGCGTCGGGCTGGTGCATCGTGATGGATTCGCGCACCGGGGCGGTGCTGGCGATGGCGTCGCTGCCCGACTACGAACCGCTCAATTTCGGGAGGGCGTCCGACGCGGCGAAGATCAACCGGGCGATAGCGTTCAACTACGAACCAGGTTCGGTGATGAAGGTGATAACGGCGGCGGCGGCGATCGACGCCGGGTTCGCCGGACCGGGCACGGTGTACAGGACGAACCGGGACGACCCCCGGTACTACCGTCTGCCGGGGGACGGTTCGCACGTGTGGGAGCCGACGATGACAGTGAAAGATGCGATCGTGCATTCGTCGAACATCGTGATCGGCAAGCTGAGTTTCGATTTCGGCGCGAAGCGGCTTTTCAGCTACATGAAGAAATTCGGTTTCGGGGCGAAGACCGGCATCGATCTGCCGGGCGAACAGTTCGGCATACTGCCCGACCCTGACAAAAGGATGTGGGACAAGGCGTCGCGTTCGCGCGCGGGGATAGGGCAGTTCGTCGCGGTGACGGCGATTCAGATGGCGGGGGCGTATCAGGCAATAGCGAACGACGGGGTGCGGATGAAGCCGTACATCGTTTCCAGGATAGTGGATTCCGGCGGGGCGGAGGTATACCGGCACACGCCCGAGCCGGCTGGCAGACCGGTGTCGGCGAAGACGGCGCGGACAATGCGCCGCATCATGACGGAGGTGGCGACGCGGCGCGGCACGGCGCGGCGGGCGGCGATACGCGGGTATTCGGTGGCGGGCAAGACGGGAACCGCGCAGAAGCAGATTCCCGGCGGCAGGGGGTATTACGCCGGTCTCTACCGGGCGTCTTTCTGCGGCATCGTGCCGGCCGGCGAGCCCCGTCTCGTCGTGTTCGTCACGCTTGATTTCGAGGCGAACACCAAATTCCACCAGGGCGGCAATTCGGCGGGTCCGGTGTTCAAGCGCATCACCGAGAAGGTGCTGCGGTATTTGATGATCCAGCCGGACCGGCCGGAGGAGATGCTGGAAAACCCCGAAGACGAGGAGTCGGACCTCTGAAAAGCGGGTCACTTGCGCCGGCTCCGCCGCAAGGAGGGGGAAAATTTGCTATAATACGGTCGATGCGTACAAACGAAGGATGTAACATGAACAGACGTGAATTCATCACCGGAGGCGTCGGCGCCGCGCTCGCGGCCGGCGGCTGCTCGATTTTCAACGGTGACGGCGTGAAGTACAAGCTCGCCATGGCCGGCTACACCCTTAACTCTTTCAAGCTCGAGCCCGCGCTTGAAATATGCCGCAAGAACGGCATCCGCCATCTTTGCGTGAAGAGTTTTCATCTGCCGCTGACGGCCACCGCCGCCGAGATCGCCGCGTTCCGCCGCAAGTGCGCGGATTACGACGTGGCGCCTTACGGAGCCGGTCCCATCTACATGGCGACCGCCGATGAAATGAAGCGGTGCTTCGACTACACCGCCGCGCTCGGCGTCGACGTGCTCGTCGGGGTGCCCGGCCGCAAACGGGGGGACGGCAAGGTCGTCTCCGACAGGGCGATGTGCGAGCACGCCTCCCGGCTGGCGGCCGAATACGACATCAAGTTCGCGATTCACAACCACGGGCGCAACCCCAAGACGGGCAACCCGCTGCTTTACCCGGCGGTGCCCGAGACGTGGGAGCTCATACGCGATCTCGACCGCCGCGTCGGTTTCTGCGTCGACTGGGCGTATTCCCACGCCGACGGTCTCGACTGCCCGGCGCTTGCGCGCACCTACGCGCCCCGCATTTTCGACGGCCACGTGCGGTGCATCTCCGACGCGGCGAACGGATCGTCGGGGGTCAACCCGGCTGGGCGGGCCTTCGACTACGACGGCATTTTCGCCGCACTGAAAGAAATCGGGTACGACGGCTGCCTCGGGCTTGAACTGGCGAATGCGTTTCCGGATCATCCGGAATGGATCGCCGAATCCTGCGGGTACTTCCGCGGGCTGATGGTTTAACGGGCATGATCGATTTCACCGAAAATCAGAAGAAGACGATTTCCGCCGGGCTTACCGTTCTGGCGCTGTCGTTCGTGGTGGCGTTCGGGGTGTTCGCGGCGTGGCTGGCTCTGAAGGCGCTGTCTTTCGCGTCGCCGGCGGTCGTGCCGGTGGTGACGGGTTTTTTCCTCGCGCTGTTTTTCAAGCCGTACTACCTGTGGTGGAAGCGCTGGCTGCGCAATCCGTCGCTGACGCTGGCGGTGATGCTGGCGACGGTGTTAGTGCCGCTCGGGTTCATTCTGTGGTACGCGGGGGCGGTGATCGCGGCCCAGGTGTCGAATCTGGTGGCGCAGGGGCCGGCGCTGGTAAAACAGGTGACGGTGTGGTTTCAGACCACGTTCCCGAATTTCCGGGTGCTGCTCGACCAGCTGGGCGTGCCTTACGAAAACATGGGGGAAGTTTACACGAAGTACGCGCCGAGCGCGCTCAAGGCCGGCAGCGGCGCGCTGAAGTGCCTTGCGGGCGTGCTGTCGGCGCTGGTCACGCTGATTTTCTTCGTGTTCTTTCTGACGTCGAAGGAGCGCCGCGGCAGCGAAATCGTCTCGCAGCTGACGTTTTTGAAAGAATCGACGCGCGATTTCGCCGCGGCGCAGATCGACGCGTTCATCGACATACTGGTGTCGTTTTTCCAGCGGCAGACGGTTATCTGCCTGATTGAAGGGCTTCTCTACGGCTTGGGCTTCTGGCTGGTCGGGCTGCCGTACGGGTTTCTGATCGGCTTCACGCTCGGGGTTTTGAACCTGATACCGCTGTTCGGCTCGGTGGTGTGTCTGCCGGTGGCGCTGCCGCTGGCGTATTTCACGAGCGGGGGTTCGCTGACGCGTCTCCTGCTGGTGATGGGGGTGTGGGCGGCCGGTCAGATACTGGACGGTTATCTGATAACGCCGCGCATACAGGGCAACAGGACGGGGCTCGGATACGCCGGGGTGATATTCAGTTTCTTTTTCTGGGCGACGGTTCTCGGACCGGTGCTGGGGATGCTGCTGGCGATTCCTCTGTCGGCGTTCTGCGTCGTGCTGTGGCGTGCGTTGAAATCAAGGTACATACGGCCGGTTGTCTGAAACCGGCGAAAAACAGAAAGGAACACTGAATGAAGAAACTGATGGTTGCGGCGGCGTTCGTTGCGGTTGCGGCGAGCTCGTTCGCGGAAGTGAAGGTGTCGAGATTCTTCTCCAGCAACATGGTGCTGCAGCGGGGCAAGCCGTATCCGGTCATCGGCACGGCCGCGCCCGGGGAGAAGGTGACGGTACAGTACGGTGGGGCGAGCGCGAGCGTCGTCGCTGATGCGGACGGCAGGTTCAGGGCGGTGCTGCCGCCGCTTGAAGTCGAGAAAACCGGGCGCGATCTCGTGGTCTCTGGCGAGAACCGCGTGGTGTTCACGAACGTGGTCGTCGGCGACGTCTGGCTTGTTTCGGGACAGTCGAATTCCGAGATGTCCTTCAGCTGGGGCATCATCAACGGCAAGGCGGAAATGGCGAAGGCGAAGGACTACCCGAACATCCGCGCCATCAAGTTCATGCACGTCAGAGCGCCTTTTCCGGTGAAGTACGCGCCGTGCAACGGCGGCTCCTGGGTGGTGGCGACGGAGAAGACGTTGTCCGGGATAACCGCGGAGGGGTATTTCATGGCGCGGGAGCTGAACGCGAAGACGGGGGTTCCGATCGGCATACTCGACGACAACTGGTCGGGCTGCCGCATCGAGCCTTTCGTCTGTGCCGAGGGGATGAAACTCGTGCCCGAGCTGGCGAAGGAGTACAATGCGGTCATGAATTCGCGCGAAGCGATCGTGGAGTGGTGCGGCAAGGTCGCGGCGCACCGCGCCGACGGCGACTACGGAGCGGCGGGGGGGATGCCTGGCCAGCCGGACTGGTCGTTGCAGTACAACGCCATGATTTCGCCGATCGTCGCGTATCCTATCTGCGGGGCGACGTGGTACCAGGGCTGCTCGAACGGCGGGGAGGGCATCTCGTACGCGAAGAAACTCGCCGCGCTCGCCGGCGGATGGCGCAGCCAGTGGGGCTACGATTTTCCGTTCTACATCGTGCAGCTGGCTTCGTACACGGCGAAAACGACGGATCCGGCGGGCGGCAACGGTTACGCGCGCATCCGCAACGCGATGAGAATCGCGGCGCAGACGATACCCAAAGCCGGTCTCGCCGTCGCGATCGACATCGGCAACGCGAAGGACATCCACCCGAAGAACAAGTACGACGTCGGCTACCGGCTTTCGCTGTGGGCCCGCCGCGACGTCTACGGCGAGAAGGATCTCGTGGTGTCCGGGCCGCTGTTCAAAAAACTTGAGATCGAAGGCGGCAAGGCTCGCGTGATATTCGAACACACAGGCAGCGGCCTGTTCGCGGGCGAAAAGGGCCCCGACACGCCCGGCGTGGCGCCGGAGGCCACGCCCGGGGGCAAGCTGCGCGGGTTCGCGGTGGCGGGCGCCGACCGCAAGTGGCACTGGGCCGACGCGGTGATCGACGGGAAAGACGTCGTCGTTTCTTCGGCGGAGGTTCCGGCGCCGGTGGCGGTCAGATACGCGCACCGCGCGAATCCAATGGGCGACTGCAACCTTTACAACAAAGAAGGGCTGCCCGCCTCGCCGTTCCGCACCGACGACTGGTAAGGTGTACGCCGCTGATGCGAACGGGTCGCCGAAATGTCCGGCTGTCGCCGTCCATTTCGGCAACCCGCGTCAATGGCGACGGCGGTGCGATGCGCCGGGATGCCCGGTCGACGCGGTGCAGGCCCCGTTTTTGGTATAATACCCGGATGATTTCAGCAAGGAGGGAGTGAAATGCTCAATTGGATGGACAGTCTGCGCGGGCGCTCGATGCTGCGTCTTAAATCTTTCACCGACGGGGAGATGATGAATCTCATCGATCTCGCCGCCCAGTTGAAGGCGCGGC
Organism: Kiritimatiellia bacterium; assembly: GCA_017652705.1. Classification (GTDB taxonomy): domain Bacteria; phylum Verrucomicrobiota; class Kiritimatiellia; order RFP12; family UBA1067; genus UBA1067. Next base: position 86,673 of record JAGCAM010000085.1, read on the forward strand.
GGGCATCGGGCGTGCGCGGCGATCTGCTGCGCCGACGCAACATCGCGCTGATTTTCGAGAAGTCCTCGACGCGGACGCGCAATTCCTGCGTGGTCGCCGCTCGCGACGAAGGCGGCGGCGTGGAGTATCTCACCAGACCCGACATCCACTTCGGCAAGAAGGAGTCGGTGAAAGACACCGCCCGGGTGCTCGGGAGGATCTACGACGGCATACTCTTCCGCGGGTTTTCGCAGAAAGTGTGCGAGGAACTCGCAGAATATTCCGGGGTGCCGGTGTGGAACGGTCTCACCGACGACTACCACCCGACGCAGATTTTCGCCGACCTGCTGACGGTGAAGGAGACGTTCGGTTCGCTGGAGGACTGCACGGTGGCGTACGTCGGCGACGGGCGCAACAACGTCGCCAATTCGCTGATGATGGGCTGCGCCAAGTGCGGGGTGCGTTACGTGTGCTGCTGCCCCGCCGAGCTGAGCCCCGACGCCGCGGTGCTGGCCGAAGCGTCGGAGGTGGCCGCGCGCAACGGCGTCGACATAAGGGTTTTCAACGATCCTGCGGAGGGGGTCAGGGGCGCGAACGTCCTTTACACCGACGTATGGGTGTCGATGGGCGAGGAGTCGAAAACGGCGGAACGCATAAAGCTGCTGCGGCCGTATCAGATCAACATGGCGCTGATGGAGGCGACCGGCAATCTCGGCGGGCGGCTGATGTTTCTTCACTGTCTGCCGGCTTTTCACGACGCGAACACCGAAGTTACGAAGGAGTGCGGCGCGCTCGAAGTTACCGACGAGGTTTTCGAGTCGAAGTACTCGAAGGTTTTCGACGAGGCGGAGAACCGGATGCACACCATCAAGGCGCTGTTCGTGAGCGCGCTTTGCGACAGGGCTGCCGTATGAAGTCCTTGCGGACAGTCCTTGTCGGCACATACCGCCCAGCGAACGAGGCGTGGATACGGGAGCGCAGGCTCTACAACCTGCCGTTGCCGAGATTTGCGGGGGATAGCCGCAAAGAACACAAAGATGGCAGGGCGGCGCGTCCCCATGTCGCCGTCTTGCCGTTTCATCGGAACATCAACGGCATAGTCCTTTTCGCAGAGGGGCATCCGAACTTTGCGTTCAAGGCGAAATTCAGGGAAGTGGTAGACGGCGCATGGCTGAAAAAGAACGGCTATTCGCTTGCGGCCAAGCCTCATGGCGAGAAATATGCCCTCTACGAACTCACCGAAGAGTCGACTCCTGCCAGATTGCTCGGGAGCAGGTCGTCGGAGGTGTTCGTCAGTTCGTCGCGCTGCCCCTGCGGAACGACTCGTCAACGCGTACAATGGCATAATTGACGCTTGTGAGGCAGATCCGTCATTGAAGATTCAGTTTGGAAATGGGTAGGAACTGTTGATGACCGACAAGAAGATCGTTCGCGGTTTTCCCGCGCCATGGAGATTCTATGTGAGAGGGGGCGATTATGGGTGCGTGCAACATAAAATTCGCGAAGCCTGACACGAAGAAGCCGTCGTCGGAACAGTGGAAGAAAGCGCATGAGCTTGCACTCGAGGTCTGGGAGATGGAGCCGTGGGTTGACTTCATCGAGGAGCAGGTACTCGCCATCGAGTTTGCCGACGGAACGCGGCGCTTCCTTTCTGTCATGGGCGTCAGGGGCGAACACCGCGCAATTGCGCTTTACCCCGACGCCGCGACATACTGGCGTATGCGCGGTCCCGATCCTGACAACGAGACGGACATCATGGACGCCTTCATGTCGACCAGCCAGCTACAGCTGTGCTTCGGCAAGGCATCCACGCTGGTGCGATTCGGTATGCGACCCAGCCACATCGCCTCTACGAATGCGCAGGTCAAGGCCATAATGAAAGGACTCTGCGCGACTGATTTCAGAGGCACAGAAGTGCTTCCGCTCAGTTGGTGCGACTCCGCCAGGGAGGTCTTTGAAGACATTTCGGATAGAATGTTCCGTTAACAGTCGCGTTGGAGAAGGGTAAGAAATGGAATTGAAGTGTTTTCCTGACTGGGCAGGGCTTACGCCGGAGAAGGCGGCGGCGGAGCTGCCTGCTCTGCTCGGCGAGGCGGAGAAGGGCGTTGCGGCGGTCGAGGCCGCTGAGCCAAAGACGTTCGAAGACCTCTGCTGGCGTGTCGACGACGCGACGCGTCCGCTTTGGGAGCTCTGGGGCATGGTGGCGCACATGGCGGCCGTCATGAACTCCGAAGGCTGGCGCAAGACCGAGGAGGAGTTCCAGCCGAAGATGGTGGCCTTTTCGCTCCGCGTCGGGCAGTCGCGGCGGCTCTACGACCACGCGAAGGCGGTGCTGGGGCGGCTGTCCGCCGAGCCTGGCGGCGGCGACCCGACGCGCGTGCGCATACTGACGAAGGTGGTGGA
>JAGCAM010000086.1 GCA_017652705.1 Kiritimatiellia bacterium
CTGACGCGGTCGGCAGCGGGGTGAAGGCGGTCGGCGGGGCGGTGCAGGCGGTCGGCGAAGGCGCCGGCAAGGCGGTCGGCAGCGGGGTGAAGGCGGTCGGCGACGGCGCCTCCAAAGCCCTCGATTCCCTTAAAAAACTGATGCCCTGAAAATTTTGCGGAGAAAGCGCGCCGGAGGCGCCGACGGAAGCAGATGGAAAAGAAGAAAATCAAGACGACCGATCACCGCGTGGAGATGACGGTCGCCGGGCTGAAGGAAGACTTCGCCTGGCATTTGCGTTATTCACTCGCCAAAGGCGACACCAGAGTGACCGACCGCGACCAGTACACGGCCTTCGCGAACGCCGTGCGCGACCGCATCGTCGAGCGCTGGATTTCAACGCAGGAGGAGTACGGCAGGCAGAACACGAAACGCGTCTACTATCTGTCGCTCGAATTCCTCATCGGCCGGTTGCTCGGCAACAACGTGATCAACCTGAAGGCCGACCGCCTCTGCCGCGACGCGCTGAAGGATTTCGGCGTCGACTGGAACGACCTGCGCGACTATGAAACCGACGCGGGGCTCGGCAACGGCGGCCTCGGGCGGCTTGCAGCGTGCTATCTCGATTCGATGTCCACCCTCGATCTCGCCGGCATGGGTTACGGCCTGCGCTACGACTACGGCATATTCAAGCAGCGCATCGTCAACGGCGGTCAGGTCGAGGAGCCCGACCACTGGCTGAAGAACGGCTATCCATGGGAAATGGTCCGCCCCGAATACGCGCAGCACGTGCATTTCGGCGGGCACGTCGAATGTCTCTCCGAAGGCGGCCGCCAGAAATGGGTGTGGGTGCCGGACGAAGTCGTCGAGGGGGTGCCGTACGATCTGCCGATCGTCGGCTACAGCCACGCCGTCAATTCGCTCCGGCTGTGGAGCGCCAAGGCGGTGGACGATTTCAACCTCGAAGACTTCAACAAGGGTTCGTACGTCGAGGCGGTGGAACGCAAGGTGCTGGCCGAGAACCTCACCAAGGTGCTCTACCCCAACGACAACACGACGGCGGGCAAGGAGCTGCGGCTCCGGCAGCAGTACTTCTTCGTCGCGTGCTCGCTGCGCGACATCCTGCGGCGCTTCCGGCGGATCAACGACAACTGGGACGACCTGCCCGACAAGGCGTTCGTGCACCTGAACGACACCCACCCGGCGCTCGTCATCCCCGAAATGATGCGCATACTGATGGACGAGGAGGGCGTCCCGTGGGACAAAGCCTGGGATCTCACCACCCGTTCGACCGGCTACACCAACCACACCGTTCTTCAGGAGGCGCTGGAGAAATGGCCGGTGGCGATGCTCGAAAGACTGCTGCCTCGGCACATGCAGATAATCTACGAAATCAACGGCAGGTTCCTGCAGAAGGTGAGCGCGCTCTATCCGGGCGACGTCAAGAAACTGCAGCGGATGTCGCTGATCGACGAAACCGGCGACCGGTACGTGCGCATGGCCAACCTCTGCCTCGTCGGAACCTCGTCCGTCAACGGCGTCGCGCAGCTGCACACCAAAATCCTGAAGGAGAACCTGTTCCGCGATTTCAACGAACTCTGGCCGGACAAGTTCCGCAACGTCACGAACGGCATAACGCCCCGCCGCTGGCTGCTGAAGGCGAATCCCGCGCTGTCGCAGCTGATCGGAGAGTCGATCGGCGAAGGGTGGGTCACCCATCTGGAACAGCTGAAGGAGCTGGAGAAATTCCTGGACGACGGCAACTTCCTCGAGGCGCTCGCGAAGATAAAGAGGTCGAACAAGGGGCAGCTTTCCAACTGGACGATGCGCAACCACTCCATCGCGCTGGATCCTTCGGCGGTGTTCGACGTGCAGGTGAAGCGGCTGCATGAATACAAGCGTCAGCTGATGCTGGCGCTTTACGTCGTGATTTTATACAACCGGCTGCTGAACGACCCGGCGTACGACCCGGTGCCGCGCAATTTCATCTTCGCGGCGAAGGCGGCGCCCGGCTATTACATGGCGAAGCTGATCATACGGTTCATCCACGGCGTGGCCGGGGTGGTGAATTCGAACCCGAAAACCCGCGGACGCCTTTCGGTGGCGTTCCTGCCCGACTACCGGGTGTCCCTCGCCGAGAAAATCATGCCGGCGGCGGAGGTGTCGGAGCAGATTTCGCTCGCCGGCATGGAGGCGTCGGGAACTGGCAACATGAAGTTCATGATGAACGGCGCGCTGACGGTCGGCACGCTGGACGGGGCGAACGTCGAGATAAACGAAGAGGTGGGCGACGAGAACATGTTCCTGTTCGGTCTGCGGGCCGATGAAGTGACGAAACTCCGTCCGTCGTACGTTTCCCGCGACTTCTACCGCAAAGACCCCGAAATCAAACTGGCGATCGACATGATAAAGCGCAACGTGTTTTCGGTGCTGGAGCCGGGGCTTTTCGATCCGATATTGCGTAATTTGCTCGACTACAACGACTACTACATGCTGCTGGCGGATCTGCGCTCGTACTGCGACGCGCAGGACCGCGTCGACGCGGCGTACCGCGACGCCCGGCGCTGGAACAGGATGTCGCTGATCAACATCGCGAGATCGGGCAGGTTTTCGTCTGACCGGGCGGTCACCGAGTACGGCGAGAACATCTGGCACGTCAAGCCGGTGGAATTTTCCTGAATCCCCTCCGTCTGCGCAATGCAGCGCCGCGCGGTTTTTGATATAATGTCCGCCGGTGTAACATGAAACAGATGTCGCTGATAGAGGGGGTCGACCAGGTCTCGGCCTCGCAGCCGCTTGCGTCGCGTATGCGGCCGCGCGACCTTTCCGAATTCGTCGGCCAGGGCCATCTCGTCGGCGAAGGCGGCATTCTGCGCCAGATGATCGAGCGCGATCAGATCCAGTCGATGATTCTGTGGGGGCCGCCCGGCGTCGGCAAGACCACTCTCGCGAACGTCGTCGCCAACGCCACCAAAGCCGAATTCGTCAACTTCTCGGCGGTGACGAGCGGCATCAAGGAGATCAAGGAGATCATGGCGCGGGCCGAGGCGGGGCGGAGGCTCGGCGGCAGAACGGTGCTTTTCATCGACGAAATACACCGGTTCAACAAAGCGCAGCAGGACGCTTTTCTGCCGTACGTCGAGCAAGGGTCGATCATCCTGATCGGCGCCACCACCGAGAACCCGTCCTTCGAGGTCAATTCGGCGCTGCTCAGCCGGTGCAAGGTGTTCGTGTTGAACGGGCTGTCCGAAGACGACCTCGTCACGCTGCTGCGCCGCGCGCTCGAAAGCGACCGCGGGTTCGGCAAAATCGGCGTCGCCTGCTCCGACGAAATCCTGCGGAAAATCGCGATTTTCGCGAACGGCGACGCGCGCAACGCCCTCGGCACTCTGGAAACCGCAGTCGCCAACTGCGACACCGGCGCCGGCGGGCCCGAAATCACCGGAAAAACCCTTTCCCTCGTCGTCAGCCGCAAGGCGCTCATGTACGACAAGAACGGCGAGGAGCATTACAACATCATCTCAGCCCTGCACAAGTCGATGCGGAATTCCGATCCCGACGCGGCGGTTTACTGGCTGGCGAGAATGCTGGAGGGCGGCGAAGACCCTCTGTACATCGCGCGGCGGTGCATCCGGTTCGCCTCCGAAGACGTGGGGCTCGCCGACCCCAACGCGCTGCTGCTCGCGGACGCGGTGTGGAACGCCTGCCACAACCTCGGCGTGCCGGAGTGCAACGTGCATCTGACCGAAATCGTCGTGTACCTTTCGCTCGCGCCGAAATCGAACGCGATGGACCGCGCGTACCTGTGCGCCGCGGCCGACGCCCAGAACATGATGGCGGAGCCGGTGCCTCTCAACATCCGCAACGCGCCGACGCGGCTGATGAAGAACCTCGACTACGGCAAGGGCTACACTTACGCGCACGACACCGAAGAGAAGATCGCCCGGATGTCGTGCCTGCCCCGTTCGCTCGAAGGCCGCCGGTACTATGCGCCGACCGGGCTCGGCCGCGAGGCGAACATGAAAGCGCGTCTCGAAGCCGTCCGCGACTGGCGCGAGGGCCGCACCGACGTGCCGCCGTTTACCACGTCTGCGTACGGCGGGAGGGCGCCTTGATCGCCGCGGCCCTGACCGCTGCGGCGGCGCTGGCCGCCGCCGCGCCGGAGCCGCC
>JAGCAM010000087.1 GCA_017652705.1 Kiritimatiellia bacterium
GACGCGGCGGCGGCGCTCGCGGCGGTGGGGCGTTCGGCGGACTTCACGGTGGACGGCGGCGTCTCGCCCGGCGGGGTTCCGTCGACGGTGGTGCGCGTTTCGGACCGCGGGGAGGTGACGGTGCTGCGCGCCGGCGCAGTCCCGGTCGCTGGATAATATGGTATAATGGCGGCATGACAACCGTAACCAAGACCGTAAAATTCGACGCCGCGCACGTTCTGCCGAACCACGGCGGCCTGTGCCGGAATCTGCACGGCCACACCTACCGCGTCGACGTGACGGCGGCCTGCGCCGACGACGCGGGCCGCGACATGGTGATCGATTTTCAGGATATCAAGAAAATCGCGGCCGAGACGATCTGCGAACGTTTCGACCACACGTTCATCTACGACGCCGGGTCAGCCGTCGAGCGGGAAATCGCGGCGGTTCTGGAGCGCAACGGAATGCGCACGGCTCCGGTGGGGTTCCGCACCACCGCGGAGAATCTCGCCCGGTATTTCTACGAAACTCTGCAGCCGCGCATACCCTGCATCTCCGCGGTGCGCGTGCTGGAGACGGCGGACAACGCGGCCGAGTACCGGTCGGCCGGCGGGGGGCGGGTTTCGGCCGGATGAGAATCACCGGCGGCGAGTTCCGGGGCAGGATGCTGCGGGTGCCGAAGACGGACGCGATACGCCCGACGCAGGACCGCGTGCGGGAGGCTCTTTTCAACATCATCCGCGGCGAAATCGCCGGGGCGCGGTTTCTCGACCTGTTCGCGGGTTCGGGGGCGGTCGGGCTGGAAGCTCTTTCGCGCGGCGCCGCGGCGGTGACGTTCGTCGAGAGGGACCGCCGCCACGCGGCTGCGATCGGCGGCAATCTCCGGACGATCGCCGGCGCGCGAGCGGCCGCTGCGGAAGTGGTGGCGGCGGATGCGCACCGCTGGCTCGCGGGGTACGCCGGCCCCGGTTACGGCGTCGCTTTCGCCGATCCCCCGTACGCGCTCTGCGAAGCGGAGGGGGCGGCGTGGATGCTTTCCGCGCTGGCGGAGCGCGGGGCGGTCGCCGCGGGGGGGCTCTTCGCCGCGGAGACGCCGGCGGCGGCGGCTATGTGCGTTTCGCCCGGCTGGGAACCGTTGCGCGACCGCGTTTACGGCAAAACGAGAATCTGTCTATGGAGGAGAAACACGTGAAAAAGACGATGACGACGGCAGCCGCGGCGCTTGTGCTTGCGGGCTGCGTGGCGACGCGGCCGGACTTCCGCGAAGTCATACTGAAAACCGGCGAGGAGGTTTTCCCCTCGCTCGTTTACATCCGGGTGGTGCGCGAAGACCTCTCGGCCGCGCGCAACGAAAAACAGGTGGTGTCGGGCTCGGGGGTGGTGATAAGCGAAGACGGCGAGGTCCTGACCAACCACCACGTGGTCGACAAGGCGACGGAGATCCGCTGTCTGCTGTCGGGCGGGCGAACCCACACCGCCAGGGTGGTCGGGTTCGACAAGGACATGGACGTCGCGCTGCTGAAGCTGGATTGCCCCTCCAACTCGCCGCCGTTCAAGGCCGCGAGACTCTCGGACAAGGCGGTGAAGACCGGCGACGTCGTGCTGGCCATGGGTGCGCCGTGGGGACTGGCGCGCTCGGTGACGATGGGGATCATCTCCTGCACCGACCGTTATCTGGAGGGGGCGGGTCAGTACACGCTCTGGTACCAGACCGACGCGGCGATATCGCCCGGCAATTCCGGGGGGCCGCTGGTCGACACAGGCGGCATGGTGGTCGGGCTGAACGCGCGCGGGGTGTTGTTCGGCGGGCAGGCGTTCACCATCCCTTCGCCGGCGATTCTCGAGATTCTGCCGTATCTGCGCGAGAAGGGCAACGCTTTCTGGAGCTGGTTCGGCTTCAAGTTCCAGCCGCTCAACGACTTCAACCGCAACATGCGCTTCCCGTATGACAACGGGGTGATGGTGGCCGGCACCGACGTCGGCAGCCCGGCGCGCAAGGCCGGTTTCCTGCCGAACGACCGCATCGTGTCGATCGGCGGGGAGGAAATCACGGTGATGAACGCGGAGGATCTGCCGGCGCTCGAGCGGCGCCTCGGGCGCATGCCGCTCGGCGCGGAGGTGGAGTTTTCGGCGGTGCGCGAAGGCAAGGCTTTCACCGCGAAAGTCGCCCCCTGCGAAAAGGGCCGCGTCGAGGGCGCGCGCAAAGCCTACGAGCGCTGGGGTTTCACCGCCAAGGAGATCAACCAGTTCGCGGAACCGGAACTCGCGTTCTTCGCGCCCGAAGGCGGAGTCTACGTCGCGGCGACTTCATGGGAGGGCAATGCGGCGGTTTCGGGGCTGAAGCGCAAAGACGTGCTGCTCTCGGTGGACGGCAAGCCGGTCAAGTCGCTCGCCGACCTCGACCCGATTTACGAGGCGGCGCTCAAAGACCTGCCCGAACGCTACAAGATGCGGCTTGAAATTTCGCGCAAGGGGCGCAGGATGCAGTTCGTGCTGAACTATCTCGAAGACACCGAAAAGGAGGACGTCGAATGAAAAAGCTGTTCGCGGTTCTCGTCGCGGCGGCGGCCGCGGCGGCGGCCGGTGCGCCGAAAGGTCCGTCGATCGCGGCGAAATGCGCGCGCAACCGGGAACTCAACGCAAAGTTCGCTGCCTCGTGCGCGGAAGTGCGGGTGTGGTTCAAACTCGAAGACTCCGGGGATCCGCCGAGATTCGGCGTCAGTTATCTGTGCCCGAACTGCAACGACACCCACGAGCGCCGGGCTTCGGAATATCTGAACGAGGACCGTCCGTACGAAGGAGCGGCGTTCGCTGTCGCCGCGGACCGCTTTCTCGTGCAGGATCAGCACCTGCTCGCCAGGTGGGTGGACCGCTTCGAAATAGTTTTCGGGGGCGTGAAATATCCGGCGTCGGCGCTGAAGCGGTATCCGGCGGAAGACGCCCTCGAACTGAAGACGGCCGCGCCGGTGAAGGGGATCAAGCCGCTCGAGTTTTCGAAGCGCGTCGATTTCACCCGCGACGACGCCGGGGTGTTCTTCTTCAGCGCCCGCGAGGACGGGCTGTCCGTGTGCGGCGTGAGAGGCGGCGCGCCGGCCGATTTCACCCACTACGCCGACACCGGAGCGGATATCGCCAAGACGCCCGGCAACGCGGTGGCGGTGAACGCCTCCAACGAGGCGGTCACGGTGTCTTTCCGCCGCCGGATCGTGCTCGGGCGCGACACGTTCGCGCCGCCTGCGGAATGGCGGGGCGAACCGGCCGGGGCCTTCGACGGGCGGTGGCTTGAGACGGAAAATCGGTTCTTGAAAAGCTGCGTGCCGCTCTACCTGCACCTTGACGACGAGGACAACCGCAAGAACGGGTTCAGCCGCCGCTACCGCAGCTACCGGCGGGATTCCGAGTCGACCGACATCGATCTCGTGGGGCTGGCCCTGCCCGAAGGCGAGGTGCTCGCCGAGCTGAGGCTTGACGCCAGCAAACTGAGCGAGATCGACCGCATCGAGGCCCGGTTCGCCGACGGCACGAAGGCGCCGCTGGAATTCGTGGGCGCGTTCGGCGATTACGCGCTGGCGGTGCTGCGCTTCGCGGACGGAAAAGCGCCGCCCGGCGTGGAGCCGGTGCGGCTGGACGAAACCGCCCCGGTGAAACGCTTTCTCGAACCGTATTTCAAGGTGAACGCGGTGAACTACAACGGCAAAGTCAAGGCGGAGACCGAGTACGGAGTCATCGAAGGCTACAAGACCGGCCGCGGCGGCGAGCCGGTGCCGGACGTCTCGGGGTTCTCCTACAACCGCGGCGGCGGCACGACGGTGATGCTCTGCGCGGACGGTTCCGTCGGCGGAGTGTCGTCGGACCGCCGCGTCGGGGGCAGCGAATACTCTTCGGACCGCGAGTTCGTGAGCGCCGCGAAACTCGCCGCGCTCGTCAACGGGCGCGATTTCGACCCGCAGTTCGCCATCCGCAAAGGCAAGGACCGCGTACGCGTGGCGTGGGCCGGCGTCGAGACGCAGCGCATGACCGAAGAACTTGCGCGCGAGAAGATGGCGACGGCGCTGATGTCGGCGGCGAAAACGCGCGGCGCGCTGGTGACGCGGGTGTGGCCGGGCTCGCCGGCGGCGAAGGCGGGCATCGCCGAAGGCGACGTGCTGCTGAACGCGCGGCTCGCCAAGTCGCACACGCCGATGCCGCTGCAGGACGAAGACGCGGTCGAGGGTTTCGACTGGGAGGCGTTCTTCTCGATGTTCGGCCTTGACGGCGACTTCCCCTCCGGGGCTTCGCCGTGGCCCAACGTCGAAGGCGGCGTCAACCGGACCTTCACGCGCTTCGGCATCGGCAAGAAGACGGTCATCGCCTATTCGCGTGGCGGCGTGCGGAAAGAGGCGGAACTGACGCTCGAACAGGCGCCCGTTCACTACCAGACGGCCAGACGCATCAAGAACAAACGGCTCGGCATGATCGTGTCGGACATGACGTTCGAAGTGCGGGGATACTTCAAATTCGACGAGAAGGCGCCCGGCGTGGTGGTGGTCAAAGTGCAGCCCGGCAATCCGGCGGCGATCGGCGGTCTGAGGCCGCTTGAAATAATCACGCACGTCAACAACGAGCCGGTGTCGTCGGCGAAGGATTTCGCCCGCCGGGTGAAAGGCGCCGCCGAACTGACGTTCTCGGTGCGGCGGCTGGCGGCTACGCGCGTCGTGCGCATAGAACTGAAGAAGGAAGAACCGGAGAAGAAGGAGGGCAGGTGAAGCGATGAGAAAAGGTATCGGCCGCCTCAAAGCGCTGGGGACGCCGGTCGCGGCGCCCGCCGGATACGCCCCGTCGGTGCTCGAAGCTTTCGCCAACCGTTATCCCGACCGCGACTACTGGGTGACTTTCACCGCGCCGGAATTCACCACCATCTGCCCGAAAACCGGGCAGCCCGATTTCGCGACGCTGACGGTGCGCTACGTGCCGGCGGGCAAGCTCGTGGAATCGAAATCGCTCAAGCTGTACCTTTTCGGGTTCCGCAACCGCGGCGATTTTCACGAAGACGTCGTCAACGCGGTTTACGACGATCTCGACAGGCTGCTCAAGCCGAAATACATGGAGGTATACGGAAAGTTCGCCGCCCGCGGGGGCATCACGATCGACCCTTTCGTCAACGGCGGCCGCGGGGCCGCCTACGGTAAACTGGCCGCGAAACGCTTCGCGGAATGGAAAGGAGTCAGGGGTGAATAAGGCCGCCGAAGTGCCGCCGCACGCGACCAAACTCGTGCGCATCAAGGCGGAGAAATGCCCGAGGTGCGTCTGACATGCGGTTCTGGGGCATAACCGGCACCAACGGCAAGACGACGACGACCTGGATCGCCGCCGAGTTCATGGCGGCGGATCCCGCGCGCAGATGCGGCTATCTGACGACCGTCGAGGTGAACACGCTTTCGCGCCGGTTCCACACCGGGTACACCACGCCGCCGCTTGCCCGGCTGAAAGAGATTTTCGCCGAAATGGAGGCGAACGGATGCACCGACTGCGTGATGGAGGTTTCCTCCCACGCCATCCACCAGCGGCGCACCGGAGACACGGTGTTTTCAGGCGGAGTCTTCACCAACCTTTCCGAAGACCATCTCGACTACCATAAAACGATGGAGGAGTATTTCAGGGTCAAGCTCGACTTCGCGCGCATGATCGCCGAGGCGCGGTGGGGCGCCGGCGTCATGCCTCCGCCCGCGCTCGGCCGGGGGGATTTTCCCCCGTACGTGGTGTGCCTCGACGGAGGGTACGGGCGGGAGATGTTCGCCGCCGCCGGCAATCTGCCGCTCAACGTGATACCGGTGTCGATCGAACTCAACCGCCGCCGGCCCGACGCGTTCGATCTCGGCGGACTGCAGCTCGCCGGCGATTACAACAAATCGAACGTGCTTTGCGCCGCCGCGCTGGCGGAGGCCGCCGGAGTTCCCCGCGATGCGATACAGCGCGTCATACCTTCGCTGAAACCGAGGTGGGGGCGGCTGGAGCGCGTCGAATGCGCCGCCGCCGCGGAGGTGTACGTCGATTTTGCGCACACTCCGGACGGTCTTGAAAAGGTGCTGTCGGCCGCGCGCGGGTTCACCCGCGGGCGGTTATGGGTGGTGTTCGGCGCTGGCGGAGACCGCGATCCGGCGAAACGCCCGCTGATGGGCTCGGCCGCGGCGCGGTTCGCCGACCGGGTGGTCGTCACCAGCGACAATCCCCGTGGCGAAGACCCGATGGCGATTATCCGGGCGGTGCTCTCCGGAATCGACCGGCCGGGGGCGGAGGTGGTCGTTGAACCCGACCGCGGCAGGGCGATAGCGTCCGCGCTTGAATCGGCAGTCGCGGGGGACGTCGTCATAATAGCGGGCAAGGGGCACGAAACGACGCAGGAGATAAAAGGCGTCAAGTTCCCTTTCGACGACCGCGAAGAGGTGAGAAATTTTGCCGGATGGCGGTAAAAATGCCATCAGGCGGAAAGGAAACGGGAAAGATGAGAATAGTGACTTTCGGCGAGATAATGATGAGGCTCAGCCCCGAAGGGTACAACCGCTTCGTGCAGGCGGACCGGTTCGAGGTTTCGTACGCCGGCGGCGAGGCGAACGTCGCGGTGTCGCTCGCCAATTTCGGGGATGACGCGGCGTTCGCGACCCGGCTGCCGGAGAATCCGCTGGGCGTAGCCGCGCGCAACGAACTGCGGCGGTTCGGCGTGGACACGTCGGCCGTCGTCTGGGGCGGGCCGCGGCTGGGGGTGTATTTCGCCGAGAAAGGCGCCTCGCAGCGTCCGTCGAAGGTCGTCTACGACCGAGCGGGCAGTTCAATCGCCCTGGCGCGGCGCGGCGATTTCGACTGGGCGGGAATATTGAAGGGGGCGAAGTGGTTCCACTTCACGGGCATCACCCCGGCGCTCGGCGGGGAGCTGCCGGCGATCTGCGCCGACGCGCTTGAGCGCTGCAGAGAGCGTCGCATCACCGTCTCGTGCGATCTCAACTACCGCGGCAAACTGTGGTCGCGGAAGGCGGCCGGCAGGTGCATGGGGAAACTGGTGCCGTTCGTCGACGTGCTGATCGCCAACGAGGCGGACGCGGCGGACGTGTTCGGCATATCCGCCGCGGGCGCCGACGTGGCCGGCGGAGTCATTGACCGCGAGGGGTACGTGGCGGTGGCGGCGCGGCTCGCCGAACGCTTCGGCTGCCGCAAAGTCGCCATCACTCTGCGCACTTCGATTTCGGCGTCGCGCAACAAGTGGGCGGGGCTGCTTTACGACGCCGCGCCGGGGAAAGCGTATTTCTCGCCGGAATACGACATGCAGATCGTCGACCGGGTGGGCGGGGGCGATTCTTTCGGCGGCGGACTGATCCACGCGCTCGCCGCCGGATGGCCGCCGCAGCGGGCGATCGATTTCGCGACGGCGGCAAGCTGCCTCAAGCATTCGATAGAGCGCGACTTCAACCATGTGACCGCCGCCGAGGTGGAGGCGCTCGCCGCCGGGGACGCTTCGGGGCGGGTTCAGCGGTGACGCAGGGGTGATGCCGTACGGCGCTCACTTTTGGCGTGGACGCCAATCCTGATGAGCTGGTGAACATTCCGCGATAGACGCCGCACACGGTGGGGCAGGTCCGCGATTTCGACCATGCGCCGCGTCGCCGCCCTTCGCTACGATATCAGACCCGGCAGGCAACATGCGGCCGGACTGCCCGCAGGGAAAGACCCGGATTCGCGCCGACGGTCTCCGTGGGCTGGCTTCGCCCGGCCTTGAACTGCGAGGTGCCTCGTCCACCGGTGTCGCGCCACGCCTTTTGCCGCGGCAAGGGCTCCTGGCAGCAGGGACGGGAAGATGATTTGGGAGTTCTGCTTTTTTGGGGACGTTTGCCCAAACGTTGCTGAATTTGATATACTTGCACTGCAATGAACAAGCGAAAGATCGTAGTAACCAGCGCGCTCCCGTACGCCAACGGCGACATCCACATCGGTCACCTCGTCGAATACGTCCAGACCGACATCTGGGTGCGTTTCCAGAAACTCCGCGGCAATGAATGCGTCTACATCTGCGCCGACGACACCCACGGCACGCCGGTGATGATCCGCGCGCGCAAGGAGGGCGTCACCCCGGAGCGGCTCATCGAGCGCAGCCACGCACTGCATCTCAAAGACTTCGGGGACTTTCAGGTCGAGTTCGACAACTACTACACCACCAACTCGCAGGAGAACAAGGAGCTGTCGGAACGCATCTACCGCGAGGCGGAAAAACAGGGCTTCATCTCAGCCAAGACCACCCCCCAGCTTTACTGCGAACACTGCAAGATGTTCCTGCCCGACCGTTTCGTCAAGGGGACGTGCCCCAAGTGCGGAGCGGACAACCAGTACGGCGACAGCTGCGACCGTTGCGGGTCGACCTACGGCGCCGAGGAACTCGGCCACCCCGTCTGCACCACCTGCGGCGGCGCCCCGGTGGTGAAGGACTCGGAGCACCTCTACTTCGAGCTTGAGCCCCAGCACGACTATCTCGAAAAGTGGATTCCCGGTCACACCACCAGCGACGTCTCCAACAAGCTGCTGGAATGGTTCAGGGAACCGCTGCGCGGATGGTGCATTTCGCGCGACGCGCCGTATTTCGGGTTTGAAATACCAGGACACAAAGACAAGTTCTTCTACGTCTGGGTGGACGCCCCGATCGGCTACATCGCTTCGCTCTGGGACTGGTGCAAGCGCCACGGCGAGAAGCTCGAGGACTGGTGGCCGAACGGCGGCGCGGGCGCGGGCGACGCACCCGAACTCTACCATTTCATCGGCAAGGACATCATCCGCTTCCACTGCCTCTTTTGGCCGGGGATGCTGCACGCGGCCGGCTTCAAGGGTCCGGACAAGGTGTTCGTGCACGGTTTTTTGACCGTGAACGGCGAGAAGATGTCCAAATCGAAGGGCACGTTCGTCAACGCCCGCACCTACCTCGACCATCTGCCGCCGGAGGCGCTCCGGTACTACTACGCGGCGAAGCTCGGCGGCACCGTCGACGACATGGATTTGAATCTCGCCGACTTCGTGCAGCGCGTCAATTCCGATCTCGTCGGCAAGATCACCAACATCGCCTCGCGCGGCGGACAGATGCTGCAGAAGAAGCTCGAGGGCAGGCTCGGCGCACTCGACGACGAGGGCAAGGCTCTGGTGGCGAGGTGCCGCGAAGCATCTTCGGTGATCGCGCGGTACTACGAAGACCGCCGATTCAACCTGGCGGTCGTGGAGATCTGCAAACTCGCGGACGCGGCGAACGAATATTTCGACCGGATGGAACCGTGGAAGACGGTCAAGACGGACGCGGAAAAAACCCGTACCTCGCTGACCGCGGCGCTCAACGCCTTCCGCATCATCGCCATCTACTTGAAGCCGATTCTGCCGGCATATGCCGACAAGGCGATGAAGCTTTTCGGCGAGACGGAATGGAAGTGGGATTCAATCCTGTCCGCCATGGAGAACCGCTCGCTCGGGCCGTACGAATATCTCGCCAGCCGCATCGACGCGAAGCAGGTGGAGGCGATGATCTCCGCGGCGGCCGAGAAGCCGGCGGAGTCGGGCGAAGTCGCCCACGAGAGCCGCGCGAGCAAGAACCGGCAGCACGCGGCGGCGGACGCGGCGGTCAAAGCGCCGCTGAAGCCGGAGATCGCATTCCCCGATTTCGACAAACTCGACCTGCGCATCGGCGTGGTGGAGAGCTGCGAGACCGTGCCGAAAAGCTCAAAGTTGCTGAAGATAGTGCTGGACGCGGGGCCGCTCGGCCGGCGGACGATATTCTCGGGCATCCGCGGAGCTTATCCGGAGCCGGAGAAACTGGTCGGAGCCGAAGTCGTGTTCGCGGCCAATCTCGCGCCGCGCAAGATGTCGGTCGGGGTTTCGGAGGGGATGATACTTTTCGCCGGCGAACCCGGCGCCGGCGGCGGGGTGCTCTCGCCGCGCGAAAAGGCGGGCGGCGGCACGCCGGTCACCTGAAGGAGGTTATGGACTGGGTTTCGACATCGATGACCGCGATGTGGGCGGCGGCGGCGGCGGGGCTTGCCTGGTACGCGGCGGCGGTGGCGGGCGAGGTGACGTACGTGACGCTCGCCGACGGCCGCCGGCAGGAGCGGTCGATACCGGTTCTCTTCAAGATGCTGCTGCCGTTCGCGCCGAATTTCTTCCCCGTCGTGCGACGGCCGTCTTTCGCCGCCGCGGTCGACGCGGCGGAGGCGAAACTCGTGCAGGGCGGGTACGAAGGGCTCGTCTCGGGCGAGGAGTTCATGGCGCTGAAGCTCATGCTGCTGTGGTTCATCCCCGACATCTGGCTGCGCACGGCGGTGAAGCGCCGCCACCTTTCGATCCAGAAGGCGCTGCCGTTCGTGCTCGATCTGCTGACGCTCAGCGTCGAAGCGGGCATGGATTTCATCAGCGCGCTGCAGCGCAACTGCAAACTGCGCCGGCTCGACCCGCTCAACGAAGAACTGCTGAGAATGACGAAAGAGATACAGGTCGGCTCTTCCCGCAAAGAGGCGCTCAGGAACATGGCGGCGAGGGTGGGCCAGCAGGATTTGAAGGCGGTGTCGTTCGCGCTCGTTCAGGCGGACGAACTCGGCGTTTCGATCGGCGCGATTCTGCGGATACAGTCCGAGCAGCTGCGGTCGCGGCGCTTCGACCGCGCCGAGAAACTGGCGGCGGAGGCGCCGGTGAAAATGCTGGGTCCGCTGATGCTGTGCATCTTTCCTGCGGTGTTCATAATTCTGCTCGGCCCGGTGATCTCCGAGGCGATGAAAGGAATGTGATGCAATGAAGCGACTCGGGCTGCAAATCGTCAACGGCGCACTCGCCGGCAAACGTTACGAGGTGAAGGAAGGCGGCCTTCGGCTCGGACGGTCGTCATCGAACGACGTCCACGTGCCGGACGGGGAACTTTCGCGCAACCACTGCTTATTCGAGACCTCGGGCGAGTACGGCGTCACGGTGACCGATCTGGCCAGCGCCAACGGCACGCTGGTGAACGGCAGACTGATCGGCGGCGACGCGGTGCATCTCCGCGCGGGGGACGTGATCGAGGCCGGAGGGCTGCGCATCAAGGTCGTCGGCGACGCGCCGCCGGCGGTGCCGC
>JAGCAM010000088.1 GCA_017652705.1 Kiritimatiellia bacterium
CGACGCGGCGGGGTCGGCGATTTCGGCGGGGTCCACGCCGGAGTCGGCGATCGAGTCGGGCGTCGTTTCCGCGGCGGCCGGCGAGAAACCGGCGCACAGGCAGACTGACGGGTCGGTGTATCTCGGGTTGCTGCCCGCGCCGGGGCTGCTCATTTTCGTGCGTTGACGTGCCTGTCTCATCTTGACAGATTTCGGAAATTTTTGATACAATTTCACGCGGAATGGCAAAAAGCTTCTTGAGAGCCTTGCGATATGCATTGATCGTCGCCGTATGCGGGGTTGCGTGCGGTTGCACCACTGTTTACGATTGGGTAGCCGACTTCATAAAAGGCGACGACAATCAGGTGGATTCCAAAGTGGTGGCGACGTGGTGGGACGGTCCGCGCATACGGCCGGGCATAGCGCTTTCGATACAGGTCGGCCCCGTGGCGGCCGAGCCGACGGTTATGAACGTTCTGGTCGACCAGAACGGCGACATCACGCTGCCGCTGCTGCTGCAGGAGCCGGTCGCCTGCGACGGGCTTACGCTCGAGGCGCTCAAGCAGAAGCTCTACCGTTCGTATTCGAAATACTACCGCCAGCCGATGATCACCGTGACGTTCGCGCCGTACGACGGCAGAGGGGTTTCGCCGTGGGGCACGGTGACGGTGCTGGGGGAGGTGTCGCGGCCCGGGCCGGTGAACATGCCCGCGACCATGGATTTGACGGTCACCAAGGTTCTTCAGGAGGCGGGCGGGCTCAAGCCGTTCGCGGACAAGACGCGCATACTCGTTTCGCGTTGCGACAAAGACGGGAACCAGACGAGGACCAGGGTGAACATCAACGAGATCGGCAAAGACGGCCGCATCGACAAGGACATGCCGCTGCGGGCCGGCGACGTGGTCTGGGTTCCGGAAACATGGTATTGATTTACGAGGAGGTTGGAAGATGAAGAAAACAGCAGCGGCAGTGTTTCTGGCGGTAGCGGCCGCCGTAGTATACGCGAAGGATGCCGAGCCCGGCGCGGCGTCGATCGTCGACGCGCGGGTGCGCATCGGCGAGGTGATCGAGAATCCGGCGCTGATGACCGACGTCATCAAGAGCCTCTCGGCGGCCGACCAGGCGACATTTCTCGCAGACGTGAACAAGGCGATCGGGGAGATGCCGGCGTCGGTCGAGGAGAAGGCGGCGAAATATCTCAACGTCAACCACGCGGCGCTGAAAGGCGCGAAAAAGGGCAACGTGGCCACGCTGCTCTCGGAGGTGTTCGCGACGGTTTCGCCGGACGCGCTGGTTGTAATCAACGAGCGTTTCGCGGCCGACGTCGTGAACCGTTCGGCCGACCCGGCGGTCAACTACACCGACGAGCAGTTCACGAAAATCGCAGTGGAGCTCATGAACAAGATCAACGCGCGGACGGCCGAAACCGACAACCCGTCGGTGCGGAGCGCCTTCGCGATACTGATGCTGGTGAGGGCGTCCAACGGTTCGCCGGCGGATCTCGCCGACAAGCTGATCGAGACGATGCCCAGCGAAGAGGGCCGGGAGCTGGCGAAGACGGAGTGGGTGCCGTCGGCGCTCGGAGCCGACGGCCGCACGCAGAGCTACGAGCCGATGCTCGCCTCCGCCGACGTCGGCCGACGGCCGGATCTCGATTTCGTGCTGGTGGTGGCGGGTCCGCAGCACCTCGACGCGCTGCTCGCCGACCTGCTCGGCAAAGACGGCGACCCGGTCGCTCAGATCAACGCGCGCACGCCGGTGTTCGACGCGATAACCAACGTGCTGATGTACCAGATCCCGATGCTGGGCACCGATGCGGTGGAGGAGGAGGCGATGGGCATTCTCGGCGGGGACGTGCCGGCGCCAAAGCCGCCCGAGCCGAGCCCAGGGCCGGGCCCAGGGCCGCGCCCCGGGCCTTATCCCGGGCAGTCTACTTTAGGAGGTTGAGAAAGTGAGCAAAGCGGTGAAGTTTTCATTGGCGGCGTCGGTCGCGATGGCGGGGTTGTTCGCCTGCGCCGAGATGCTGGACCGTCCCGAGGGCATCAGGATCGGCCAGCGCATGACCTTGCGGCCCTACGTGTCGCTGTCGTTGACCTACGATTCCAACGTGGGCAGCACCCATGACGGCGACCGCGGCGACGCATTGTGGACGGTCAGCCCGGGGCTGGGTCTCACGTACAATGGCGACAGCTGGTCGCTGCTGCTGTCGGGCTACTACAACTACCGTCAGTACTGCAAAAGCTCCAACGACCGCTACAACCGGCACAGCTACGGGGAAAGCGCCAGGTTCAACTGGTCGAACGCCTCCGGCGGCGGCAAGGGGTGGACGCTGCTGCTCGGGCAGAGCTTCCAGCAGGTGACGATGGGCGACGATCTCGTTCTGGGCGACGGGCGCAACTACTCGATGGGCACGCGGCGGCTGCAGGTGCAGGCGGCGCTGCAGCGGCGGTTCAACGAGTACTGGCACGGCGACGTGAACGCGAGCTACTACTGGCTCGACTACATGAACGACACGCGGGACTACAATTCGCTTTACGGCTGGGAACGCGCGCTGGTGGGCGGGGAGGTCGGCTTCGCGCCTTCGCGCTGGACTGACTTCATAGTCTCCGGCAACTACCACACCTACGACCAGGACAACGCCCACGGCACGACGCTCAGCAGCCGCTCGCAGGGGTATTCGGTGCAGGCCGGTCTCGGGTCGTACATGACCGAGCGCGTGTCCTACCGCGCCCTCGCCGGCTGGAGCCGCTTCGAGTACGCGAACGACGCGTCGAGCAGCGACGGTTTCGTCTACACGGTCTCCGGCAACTGGAAGATCGGCGAGACGTGGAACACGATGCTGCTGGCGTCGAGCTACTACCACCCGTCGGAGCGGCAGCGGTCTTCGAAGTCGCGTTCCGACGCGCTGAGCTGGGGTCTCGCGAAGCTGATGATCCGCGGCAAGCTGCGCGCCACGCTCGATCTGCGCTACCGCCACGAGACGGTGGAGCACATCACCACCAGCGGTTACGACTACTGCATCGACGTGATCACCGGGCGCATCGGGTTCAGCTACACCTTCAACCGTTTCCTTTCCGGCTATCTGCACGGCGAATACCAGCGTTCGTGGAACGACAACAGCGGCACCCGCAACGGCGCCTACGATTACGACCGGTGGAGGATTACGACGGGGATAAGGGTTTCCTACTGAGGTGCAGAAGCTAATAGCAAAGTACGGAGCAGCGGCGCATCTTGCCATAGTGGCGGTCGCGCCGCTCTTCCTATTTCCCTTTTTCGGTGCGTGGACGTCGGCGCAGGTCATGCTGTGGACATCGCTGATGGGGGCGGTGTGGCTGGTGCTGGAGCCGTCGCTGCGATCCGGCGAACGGCTTCACGACGCGAGGGTGCGGGCGGCGAAGGCGATACGCGGAGACCCGCTTTTCTGGACCATGCTGGCGCTGGTCGCGTTCTGCGGGATGCGGGCCCTGAACACCGGCATCGATCTCGCATACGATCCCGAGAACTCCACGTGGTTCATGTCCAAGGCGGCCATGCCGCTCATGCCCGGGTCGGCCGGTGAAGCGGGGCGGTTGCCGTTCGCGGCGGCGGTTTCGGCGGCGGTGCTGGTGACGGGGTGCCGCCATTCGCTCGGCCGTTCGGCGCGGCTGGCGTTTCTGCTTGTTGCCTCGGGTCTGGCGGGCCTGGCGGCGGTGATCGCCGTGGTGGCGGTGCACACGGGGGCGGCGGCGGGCGCGGTCGCCGAATCGGAGTTGGCGCGTTCCTTCGCGGGTTTCGCGTTCGGTGTGCATCTGCTGTGCGGGCTGGCGGCGGTGGACGCGGTTTTCGAGCGGCACTGGAACGCGGCTTCGCCGCTGCTGCTTTTCGCGGTCGGCGGCAACGCGGCCGGGGTGATGCTTTTTTCGCCGCCGTACATGGCGGCGTTTTTCGCGGCGGCCGCGCTCGTCGAGTTCCTCTATGTGTTCATCCACGCGTGGGTGAAGTTGCAGCAGCCGGTGCAGTTCAAGATACTGGTGGTGTGCGGCCTGACGGTTGGCGCGGGGTGGCTGCTCGTCTCTTCGCTGCTGCCGGCGGAGGATTTCGCGTCGCGGATCGCGGCGTTCAAGAGCGTGAAGACGCTTTTCCCCGAGAATTTCGCGGAAATCCGGGCGATGCTTTCGCGGGTGTCTTTCGAGGGGTGGATTTCGCATCTGTGGGCCGGCACCGGGGTGGGGTCGTTCCCCTCGGTTTTCCGTTTTCACGCGACGCCGGCGGACTGGGCGCTGCTGCCGCGGGGCTCGGCGGCGGCGGCTTCGTGCTGGTGGCAGATGCTGACGGAGCGCGGTCTCGTCGGGACGGTCGGCGTCGTGCTGCCGTTCGGCTTTCTGTCGGTCACCTACGCGCGGAGGCTGATGCTCTGGCCGCGCGCCGGCGGCATGCCGCACCCGGCGTGTCTGGCGGGGCTGCTCGCGGCGGCGGCGGCGGTCGCTTCGGGCTTTTTCGACGGTTCGCTGATACGGGCGGACGCACTGACCGCGTTGTGTTCGACAGTCGCGATTTCAGCGGCGTCTTTTCCCGTGAAGAAGGAGGGGGAGTCAAATGGCGGCTGACAAACCGATTTACTACGGAGGCGGCAAGGGTAGTTCCCCGATATACTACGGCGGGAGCGGCGGCAAGAAACCCATATACTACGGGGCGGCCCGCAACTACGGCGGCTCGTACGGAGTGTCTTACGGAGCCTACGGCGGCACGGCCTACGGCGGCACCCGGGCGGAGAACGACGACGGTTCGCTCGTCGGCACGATCACGCTCGCGCGCATGCTCCGCGTCATTTCGCAGCGCTGGCTTTCGATCTTCGTCTTTCTGCTCGTGGGGCTCATCGTCTCGTTCGCGGTCTACCGCATATCGCCGACGATCTACGAGGCGACGAGCGAGTTCACGATGGACATGCGCCGCTCGACCGGCAGCAACTCGCGCGGCGCCCTCGCCGACGTCACGCCGGACTACGGCAACAGCTACATCGAGATTTTCAACACGAGAATCTCCGACTGGCGCTCCGAGAAGGTGATCGCCAAAATCGTCCAGCAGTACCGGGCGAGCCGGCCGTCGTCCACGGTTTCCGACGAGGAGATAATCGGCACGCTCGCCGGGGCGAAGCTGGAACTCGGGCGCAATTCGCGCATAATCAAGATCGCGCTGCGGTCGAAGTCGCCTTCGCTGTGCGCGGATCTCGCCAACGCGTACGCGGAGTCGATCGAGGCGTTCACCGACGAGGAGAACAAGCTGCGGTGCGACAAGGCGGTTTCGCAGATACACGGCAACGTGGAGCGCAAGCGCCGCGAAGTGGACAAGGTCGCCAAGCAGCTGCTGGACTTCCGCACGGCGAACAAGGTGGACACGCTGCGTTCGACGAGGGACACCATCGCGCAGTCGCTTTCGAAGACGACCGGCGACATTCTGGCGCTGGAGACCTCGGAGACCCAGCTCATCGAGTGGGAGAAGATGCTGTCGGCGGTGCAGAAGGATCCGGCGACGTACGGCAGCCTGTCGACGGGCATCCCGCGCGCGCAGGAGATCGCGAGCGAATTCAGGGCCTATCAGGATTCGGAGGGGCAGTATCAGAAACTGCTCTTCGCCTTCACCGGCGAACACCCCGAGGTGATCACCGCGAAAAAGGCGCTGGAACTCGCCAAGCAGAGGTTTCTCGACGCGG
This sequence comes from Kiritimatiellia bacterium, assembly GCA_017652705.1. Taxonomy (GTDB): domain Bacteria; phylum Verrucomicrobiota; class Kiritimatiellia; order RFP12; family UBA1067; genus UBA1067. Next base: position 5,669 of record JAGCAM010000088.1, read on the forward strand.
CGGCGCGGGCGCTGCTCACCGGGCGTTCGACGCTGCAGGTGACGCGCAACCAGCTCGTCAACCTCAAGCAGAAGCAGGAGGAGCTCAGAAATTCGCTCGCCTCGATCGCGCAGCGCATCGTGCTGGCGGAGTCCGGCCTCGGGATGCTCGAGGCGGAGTACAACGTCGCCAACGAAGTGCTCAAGGGGCTCATTCTGAACGAGAACCAGGCGCGGATCGAGGCGGAGGCGAACAACGAAATCGTGCGGGTGGGGCGCCCGGCCGGCATCCCGACGAAACCGGTGCTGCCGAATCCGCTGCTGATTTTCGGCGTCGGCGTCTTTCTGTCGATCGCGCTCGGCGTGCTGTTCGTGCTGGTGATCGACAACCTGGAGGACACGGTCGTCAATCTGGCCGACATCGAAGGCCGCCTGGCGCTCAAGGTGCTGGCGGTGCTGCCGCACGTGCGGCGCAAGAAGCGCGACGAGGTTGCGAAATTCCTGCTCGAAGACAAATATTCGCAGTTCTCGGAGTCGGTGGCGGGGCTCCGCAACCTGCTCGATTCGCCGCGCTACGAGGCGGTGAGCCACTGCCTGCTCATCATTTCGACGCAGCCCGGCGAGGGCAAGACGATCACCTCGACGTCGCTGGCGATCGCGTACGCGCAGGCGGGGCGCAAAGTGCTGCATGTGGATTTCGACCTGCGGCGGCCAAGGCTCGCGAGGATATGGGGCCTGGACGGGATGGACGTGCAGCACAGTTTTTCGCACGTGCTGCAGAACGCCGGTTCGACCACTCCGGATTTCATGGCGCTCGTCAATCACACGACCGTTCCGGGGCTGGACGTGATCGGTTCGCTTTCGCCGAAAGGCGTGTCGCCCTCGACGATTTTCGGCTCGTCGGTGGTGACCGAGTTCTTCAACTGGGCGAGGTCAAGCTACGACTACGTGATTGTCGACTCGCCGCCGTACGGCGTGGTGGGCGACGTGGTGTCGCTGGCGGTCATGGTGGACGCGGTGATCATCATGTGCTGCCCCGACCGCACGCACTTCAAGCCGATCCAGTTCTGCTCGAGCAGCCTGACCGAGGCGGGCGCGAACATCATCGGGGCGATCGTCAACGACATCGAGATTTCGAGCGCTTCGGCGTTCACGCCGCACTCCCACGGGCGCGGCTACCACAAGTACGACTACGGCTACGGCTACGGCTACGGCTCCGGATACCGCCCGAAGGACGATGAAGAAGGCGAGGAAGGCCGGCGGGACTCCGGCGGAAGCGACACCGGCGACGAGGCCGACCAGGCCGAATCAAGCGAAGCAATGGCACCGAAAGGATTCGTCGATGAAGAATAAACGCTGCATAGTGACCGGGGGCTGCGGCTTCATCGGTTCGGCGCTCGTGCGCCATCTGGTGAAGAACGAAGGCGCGCGGGTGCTGGTGATCGACAAGCTCACCTACGCCGGCGTGCCCGAATCGCTCAAAGAGGTGGAGGGGCGGTGCGAACTGCTCGTGAAAGACATCTGCGACCAGCAGGCGATGGACGCTGCGTTCGCCGAGTTTCGCCCCGACACGGTTTTCCACCTCGCGGCGGAATCGCACGTCGACCGCTCGATCGACGGCCCCGGCGAGTTCGTGCGAACGAACGTGGTGGGAACCGCGACGCTGCTGCAGGCCGCGCTGAAATGGTGGCGGGAGCACGAGTCGTTCGTCTTCCAGCACATATCGACCGACGAGGTGTACGGGGCGCTCGGCGCGGACGGCTTCTTCACCGAGCGCACGCCTTATTCGCCCCACTCGCCGTACTCGGCGTCGAAGGCGTCGTCCGACCACATGGTGCGCGCGTGGCACGACACCTACGGGCTGCCGGTGAAGATCACCAACTGCTCCAACAACTACGGGCCGTACCACTTTCCCGAGAAACTCATACCGCTGGTGATACTGAACTGCCTGGAGGACAAGCCGCTGCCGGTCTACGGCAAAGGGGCGAACGTGCGAGACTGGCTGTACGTCGACGACCACGTCAAGGCGCTGTGCCTGGTCAACGAAAAGGGGGCGCCCGGCGAGACCTACAACGTGGGCGGACATAACGAGCGCACCAATCTCGAGGTGGTCAAAGCGATCTGCGCGATCATGGACGAGATGAAGCCGCGGCCGGACGGGTCGCCGCACGAGTCGCTGATAACCTACGTCGCCGACCGGCCCGGGCACGATCTCAGATACGCGATCGACCCGTCGAAGCTGATGAACGAACTCGGCTGGCGGCCGGAGGAGAATTTCGACACCGGCATACGCAAGACGGTGCGCTGGTACCTCGACAACGAGTGGTGGTGGGGGCCGATACGGGCCGGGCGCTATTCCGGCCAGCGTCTCGGCCGGGCGAAATGATTTAACGGAAAAAAGCAAGGAGCGGCAGCCATGAATCAGGCGGAGAAAGAACGGTTGGCGAAGATCGGCAGGGTCTTCAACGCCAGAAACTACATTAAAAGGGAAATCGAGGCGATACGCGCGCAGGTCGGCGACCGCAAGGTGCTGCTCGCGATGTCGGGCGGAGTGGACAGCTCGGTGTGCGCGGTGCTCCTCCACAAGGCGATCGGCAGGCAGCTCACCTGCGTTTTCGTCGACCACGGCTGCATGCGGCTCAACGAGGCGAAAGAGGTGAAGAAGGTCTTCAAGGGCAGGTTCGGCATCAACCTGATTCAGATCGACGCGGAAGCGAGATTCCTCAGGAAGGCGAAGGGGATAACCGATCCGGAGCTGAAACGCAAGTGCATCGGCGGCGAATTCATCAGGGTCTTCGAAGAAGAGGCGAAGAAGCTCGGCCGCATCGAGTTTCTCGGCCAGGGCACGATCTACCCCGACATCATCGAATCGGGCGTCGGCGGCAACAAGGCGGTCAAGGCGCACCACAATGTTGGCGGGCTGCCGCCGGACATCGGGTTCGAGGGGCTCGTCGAACCGGTGAAATATCTTTACAAGGACGAAGTCCGCAAGGTGGGCAAACTGCTGGGCATACCCGAAGAGATGGTGATGCGCCAGCCGTTCCCCGGGCCCGGTCTCGCGGTCCGGTGCCTCGGCGAGCTCACCAAGGAGAAGCTCGACATCCTGCGTCAGGCGGATTACGTCTTCCGCACCGAAATGGCGAAGGCGAAACTCGACAGAAAGGCGCAGCAGTTCTTCGCGATCATGACGAACGTGAAGTCGGTGGGCGTGAAGAATGGGGCGCGCACTTTCGGCTACGTGATCGCCATCCGCGCGATTTCCACGGCTCAGTTCGTGAATGCCGGCGTGGTGGAACTGCCTTTCAAGTTCGTCACCGGCGTGGCCGGGAAGATCGCGACGACCGTGAAGGGCGTCAACCGCGTCGTCTGGGACGTGACGCCCAAGCCGCCGGCGACCATCGAGTGGGAGTGAGTGGACCGCCTGCGGCGCAAGCGGTTTGGCGGCCAGCAGCCGGTGGGTAGGGCGTGAAGAAGATATTTATCGACGGGAGCGCGGGGACGACGGGGCTGAGAATCCGGGAACGGCTGGCGAGCCGTCCCGATCTCGAAGTCGTCGCGCTTCCAGACGAAATCCGCAAGGACGCGGAGGCGCGCCGCAGGGCGTTGAACGACTGCGACGTCGCCTTTCTGTGCCTGCCCGACGCCGCCGCGACCGAAGCGGTGTCGATGGTGGACAATCCCGACACGGTCGTCATCGACACCTCCACCGCGCACCGCACGGCCGAAGGGTGGGAGTACGGGTTCCCGGAGCTGCAGGGGCGCCGCGCTGGCATCGCCGCGTCGAAGCGGATCGCGAACCCCGGCTGCCACGCGAGCGGGTTCATCGCGCTCGTCGAGCCGCTCGTGCGCCGCGGCGTGATCGGCGCCGACGAGAAGTTGTGCGCTTTCTCGCTGACCGGCTATTCCGGCGGCGGCAGGAAGATGATCGCCGAATACGAAAGCGGACGGGGGGGCGCCCCCACCGGTGGCGCAGACGGGCTGCTTTTGTCGGGCGGCCGCCAGTACGCGCTCGGGCAGACCCACAAGCATCTGAGGGAGATGACCGTCGTCTGCGGACTTGAAAACGCGCCGTGCTTTTCGCCGGTGGTGGTGCCGCACCACTCCGGGATGGAGGTGACGGTGCACCTTTTCGGCCGGTCGGTCGAGGAGATACGGAAAGTGTACTCGGAGTATTACGGAACCGGCGGTCTCGTGCGTTTCGCCGCCGACCCCGGCGAAGGCGGCTTTCTGTCTTCGGCGGCGTTCGCCGGGCGGGACGACATGGAGGTTTCGGCGTTCGGCAACGGTGAACGCGCGGTGCTGGTGGCGCGGTTCGACAATCTCGGCAAGGGGGCTTCCGGCGCGGCGATTCAGAACATGAACCTGGCGCTCGGTTTCGACGAACGGCGCGGGCTCGTCACCGGCGGGGCGGATTGAAGAAGGTTTCAAAACGAAAGGACAAGACAAAATGAAAAAACTGCTGTTCATCATGATCGCGTCGGCGGTGTTCGCCGGCTGCCGCACCTGCACGTGCCCCGCGGAGTCGGGCACGACCTTCGCGCGCGACGCGCTCGCGCCGTACGTGGAAAAAGGCGAACTGCCAGGGGCGGTGAACGTGTTCTACCGCGACGGCGTGCAGGAGACCTGCTGCATCGGCTACGCCGACGTCGCCGCGAAACGCCCTGTCACGCTGGACAGCCCGTTCATGCAGTGCTCGCAGTCGAAGGGCTTCTGCGGGGTGACGGTGGCGATTCTCGTCGAGGAGGGCAAGCTTTCGCTCGACGACCCAGTTTCGAAGTTCCTCCCCGAGTTCAAGACGCTGTGGGTGAGAACCGCCGAGACGAACGGGGAATACACCGTGAAGAAGGCGAAGAACACGCTCACGGTGCGCAACGTGATGAACCACACGGGCGGTTTCGGCTTCGAGCTGCCGAACTACACGGCGATGGGCGGCTGGTCGCGGCGGATGCCGCTCAGGTCGGTCGCGGCGACGGCGGCGGGGGTGCCGCTCAATTTCGAGCCCGGCACCAAGGTGCAGTATTCGAACGTCGGCATCGACATCGGCGCGGCGGTCGTCGAGGCGGTTTCCGGAATGCGCTGGGAGGATTTCCTCCGGCTGCGGGTGTTCGGCCCGCTCGGCATGGACGACACCGGCTTCTGGCCCTGCGACGGGCAGCTCGAAAACAAAATCGAACTTTACGAGGTCAAGGAGGGGCAGAAGGCGAAGTGGATGTTCCAGGCGTCGTCCATGCAGCGCCCCTACGGCGACGACCGCGTGTTCCCCTCGGCCGGCGCGGGAATCTGGACGACCGCTCGCGACCAGCTCAAGTTCTACAAGATGCTGATGAACCTCGGAGTCGGCGACAACGGGGTGAGGATTCTCAATGCGGAGACGGTGAAGGAGATTCTCGCGAAGTCCACCCGCCCGAAAGGCATGGGCGGCTATTCGCTCGGCCTGGGAGCCCCCGAAGAGGACAACGAGATGGCGTGGTTCGGACACGGCGGCGCATGGGGCACGAACTGCAGCGTGAACTGGCACACGCGTGAACTCAAGCTCTGGGCGGTGCAGCTCACCGGCGGCCCGCGTCCGTGGGACAAGGCCCGCTCCGAAGCCGAAAAGAAATTCTTCAAGTACGCGGCCGACAATTCCCTCAGCGCCTACACCGGCAGGATGCAGTGACCGCCGACCGCCACAGCGACGAGCTCAACCGGCGCAACAGCGCGTTCGACAACAGACTCCGGCCGACTGACTTCGACGGGTTCGTCGGCCAGGAGAAGATCCGCGACCGGCTGATGCTCGCGGTCAAGGCGGCGAAAGACCGCGGCGAACCGCTCGACCACGTGCTGTTCTCGGGGCCGCCCGGTCTCGGCAAGACCACTCTCTCGTACATCCTCGGCGAAGCGATGGGGGTGAGCGTGAAGACGACGTCGGGCCCGGTGATCACCAAGCCCGGCGACCTCGCCGGGCTGCTCACCTCGCTGGAGCCCGGCGACATCGTCTTCATCGACGAGATACACCGCATGGCGAAGACGGTCGAGGAATACCTCTACAGCGCGATGGAGGACTACGCGATCGACATCATGCTCGACCAGGGGCCGAACGCGCGTTCGGTGCGGCTCGACCTGCCGCGGTTCACGCTCGTCGGCGCCACGACGCGCATCGGGCTCATCGCCTCGCCGCTGCGGGCGAGGTTCGGCCTCGTGAACCGGCTCTCCTACTACGAACCGCCGGAGCTCGCCGAAATCGTGCGGCGCAGCGCGGCCAAACTCGGCGTGGAGATCGACGACGACGGGGCCGCCGAAATCGCCCGCCGTTCGCGCGGCACGCCGCGCATCGCCAACAACCTGCTGCGCCGCGTGCGCGACTACGCGCAGGTGAAGGCCGGCAATTTCATCACCGGCGAAGTGGCTCGCGCCTCGCTTGGCCTGCTGGAAATCGACCCGCACGGGCTGGACGAAATGGACCGCCGCATACTCGAAACGATCTGCGCAAAGTTCGGCGGCGGTCCGGTCGGCCTCTCCACGATCGCCGTGTCGGTCGGCGAAGAGCCCGACACCATCGAGGAGGCGTACGAACCTTTTCTCATCATGGAGGGCTATCTGGAGCGCACGCCCAAGGGACGCGTCGCCACGGCGCAGGCGTGGAGGCTCCTCGGCCTGGAACCAGTTTCAAGACAACCGGAGTTCGAACTATGAAAATCAGACTTTTCGCCGCCGCGGCGCTCGCCGCAGCCTGGTCCATCGCCGCCGCCGAAGAGGCGTACGAGTTCAGACGCCGCCTCGAGTGCGTGCACGAAAAGAACCGCCGCGTCGCGTCGGAACGCCCGGCCGCCGACGAGATGGAGATAAAAGACGGCTTTAAAATCTCCATCGCCCACGGCGCCGACGGTCTCGTCTACCGCGCCGCCCGCGATTTCGAAGACTATCTCGCGGTGTCGATGGGTGTGATGGCCTGCGTGACGCGCTCGGCGGACCCCGACGTCACCGTGGACCGCTCGCTGCCGCCGCGGCGGTACGTGGTCGACGTCTCGGACGGCCGGGTGAGGATTGCCGCCGCCGACGAGCGGGCCGCCGCCCGCGCGTTCTACCATCTTGAAGACGTCATGAATCTGCGCTCGGCGCCGTTCCTCAAAAAGGGCCGGTTCGAGCGAACCCCGCGCTTCGACGTGCGGATGACCCATTCCGGCTACGGCAACGACATCTTTCCGGATGACCACCTCGCGCAGATGGCCCATTTCGGCATGACCGCCATCCTCGTTTTCCTCGACGACATCGACAAAACCAAGGCGCAGGACTACCAGGATCTCAAGGCGCTCATCCGCCGGGCCGCGAAATACGGTCTCGACACCTATCTCTACTCGTACATCAAGGCGTTCGCCCACCCCGCGGACAAAGGCGGCAGGGAGATTATCGAACGCGCCTACGGCAACATCGCAGGCTACTACCCCGAGGCGAAGGGCGTCATCCTCGTCGGCGAAAGCTGCCAATTCCCGTCGAAAGACCCCAGGGTGCAGCCCGTTCTATACCAGGACAAAAACCCCGCCGACAAGCGGCCGGCCGCCGGGTGGTTCCCGTGCAGCGACTACCCGCAGTGGCTCGAAGCGGTGAAAAGCGCCATCCACGCCAAAGCGCCGCGGCAGGAACTCGTGTTCTGGACCTACAACTGGGGCTGGGCTCCGTACGACGACCGCATGAAGCTCATCGATTCGCTGCCGAAAGACGTAACCCTGATGGCGACGTTCGAGATGTTCGAAAGGCGCACGCTGCGCAACGGCATCGACACCCCGACCGCCGACTATTCCATTTCTTTCGTGGGGCCGGGCCGCTACTTCGTCTCCGAAGCGGAACGCGCCAAACGCAACGGTCTGCGTCTCTACTCGCAGGCGAATTCAGGCGGGCTTTGCTGGGACTTCGGGTGCGTGCCGTTCATGCCGCTGCCCCAGCGGTGGAACGAACGCTGGGCGGCGCTTTCGGCGGCGCACGTCAAGTGGGGGCTTTCGGGGCTGATGGAGAACCATCACTACGGCTGGTGGCCGTCGTTCATCGCCGAACTCGAGAACGAGGCGCTGACCGACGGCGGAATGCCTTTCGAAACGCATCTCGCGAAAATCGCCGCGCGCGATTACGGCGCGTCCAACGCCGAATCGGCCGTCAACGTCTGGCGCACCTGGAGCCGCAACCACGCCGACTTCGCCCCGACCGACATGAACCAGTACGGCACGTTCCGGATCGGCCCGGCGTATCCGTTCACCTTCGGCGCGCCGGTGGTGAAGCGCGAAGAGTTCCCCGGGCTCAGGTACGCATCCAACTGGCCGGCCGGCATCTGCCGGATGGATTACCTGAAGGAGGGGTACGTGCCGCAGCTGACGCCGGAGCGCATGGACAACGAATACCTGCTCAAGGAGGTCGAGCTGCTCGCGCCGATGGCGGAGGACTACGCCGCCGGGGCGAGGATATTCCGCAGGATCTCCGCCGCCGAAACCGGCCGCCGCCGCGCGAAGGCCCTGGAGATGGCCGATTACGGAGACTACTTCGCCGCGGCGGTGCGCACCGCGGTCAACGTGAAACGCGGGGCGGTGGCGTTCAGAAAAGGCGACCGCGCCGCGCTGCTGGCGGCGGCGAAGGCCGAGTACGCCAACGCCTCGGCCGCGGTCGCGCTCGTCGAGAGAAACTCCCGCCTCGGCTGGGAACCGTCGATGGAATACTGCGGCGGACCGGTGCAGATACGCTGGAAACTCTCGCTGATGGAGAAAATCTACGGGAAGGAAAATCTGAAGTGAAGGATGAAAGCGCCACGGCCCGGGGCAAGTGGGCCAACCTTGACGCGGCGATGGCGGCGTCGACCTCGAAAACAATCCGCCGCCTCTTCGACGAAGACCCCTCGCGCGCTGAAAGATTCTCGGTGGAGGCGGCCGGGTGGCTGCTCGATTATTCCAAGAACCGCGTCGATGACGCCGCCATGAAGGCGCTCGTCAAACTCGCCGAGCAGTCGGACCTGAAGGCTGAAATCGAAAAGATGTTCACCGGCGAGAAGATCAACCGCACCGAAAACCGGGCCGTTCTGCACACCGCGCTGCGCAACTGCGACCCCGCCGCGAAAGTGTTCGTCGACGGGGAGGACGTGATGCCCGGCGTGCGGAGCGTGCTCGCCAAAATGGGCGATTTCTCCGACCGGGTCAGAAAAGGCCTCTGGCGCGGGTTTACCGGCCGGCGCATCAAATACGTGGTCAACATCGGCATCGGCGGCAGCGACCTCGGGCCGGTCATGGCCAATCTCGCGCTCACCCCGTACGCGAAGCGCGGCATGAAGTTCTTTTTCGTCTCCAACGTCGATCCGACACATCTCGCCGAGACGCTCAAGGCGGTGAAACCGGCGGAGACGCTCTTCATCGTCGCCTCGAAAACGTTCACCACCCAGGAGACCATGTCCAACGCCGCCGCCGCGCGCGACTGGCTGGTGTCCGGACTCGGCGACCGCGCCGCCGTCGCGAAGCACTTCGTCGCCGTCTCCACCGCCGCCGCCGAGGTGGCCGCCTTCGGCATCGACACCGGCAACATGTTCGGCTTCTGGGACTGGGTCGGCGGCCGTTACTCACTGCCGTCGGCGATCGGCCTTTCGCTCATGATCGCCGTCGGTCGTTCGAACTACGCGAAGTTCCTCAAAGGCTACTGGAAGATGGACCGCCATTTCCGCACCGCGAAGTTCGACCGCAACATGCCGGTCTTGATGGCGCTTCTCGGCATCCTTTACTCCAACGGCTACGGCGCCGAAACCTACTGCTGCCTGCCCTACGATCAGTATCTGGCGAGGTTTCCCGCGTACCTGCAGCAGATGGACATGGAATCGAACGGCAAATCGGTGCGCCGCGGGGGGACTCCCGCCGGATACGCGACCGGTCCGATCGAATGGGGCGAGCCCGGCACGAACGGGCAGCATTCATTCTACCAGCTGATCCACCAGGGCACCCACCTGATACCCTGCGACTTCATCGGCTGCTGCAAAACGCACAATCCCGTCGGAGACATGCACGACAAGCTGATGGCCAATCTCTTCGCCCAGACCGAGGCGCTCGCCTTCGGCAAAAGCGCGGAGGAGTGCCGCGCCGAAGGCGTGCCGGAGGAGCTGGTGCCGTTCCGCACGTTCGAAGGCAACCGGCCCACCAACACCCTGCTATGCCGCGAACTTACGCCCGGAACGCTCGGCGCTCTCATCGCGCTTTACGAACACAAGGTGTTCGTCCAGGGCGTCATACTCGACATCTACAGTTTCGACCAATGGGGGGTGCAGCTCGGCAAAGTGCTCGCCAAGGGGGTGCTTTCAGACCTGACCGCGGAGAAGCCGTCCGGCGCCCACGATTCGTCCACCAACCGCCTGATCGCCCGTTACCGCGCCGCCGTCGGGCGCTGATCACGCCGGCGTCCGCCGGATCCGGGGGTCACTCCCCGTCCAGCGAAATTTCGCACCACGTCACTTTGGCGGGCGGTTCGCCGGTGCAGCGTATTTCGTTGCCGCGGGCCTTCAGCAGTCCAGTCGGCACGTTCCAGACGAGTGCGCAGCACGACCCCCCGTACGGTCCGACGTCCTTCGCGGCGCGCGGTGGTTTCAGCGCCGTGCCGCCCACGGTCACTTGCGGTGCGTTGGCGGCGGCGACCGGCGCGTTGAACCCCAGCACAAGCTCCGCGCGTTTCGCGGCGGGGCGCCGGCTCGGCAGCGTCACCGTGTAGGGGCCGCCGTTCGGCGTGGGCTTGCACTCCCCCCAATCGCGGACGGAACGCACGAACCGGCGGTGGCCGCCGCCGACGCGGGCGGGGTCAAGACAGTCGCTGGAATAGATGGTCTTCGCCGTTTCCGGACTGCGGGCGTTTTCAATGTCGTGATAAGGCGTGTTGAAAAGATAGAGGCCGTCCGCTCCCTCGCCGTACATGTTGGCCGCCCATGCCCGGTAGGCGGGCACGTCCGCCTTGATGCAGACGCTGCGGTCGAAGGCGATGTTCATATCCGTGCCGGGCGTGACCTTTACCGACGGACTGGCGGCGGCAAGCTCGCGCTTCCATTCGGCGATGGGCAGAGTGAAATCCATCGCCATGTAGTTGTTGCAGGGGATGATCCAGTCGACGAGCCCCCGGCGCGCCCACTCGACGGGATCCATGCCTGCGCCGGTGCAGAGAAGGATGGTGCTCGGAACGCGGGCGGCGAGGCGGTAGGGCCGTCCCAGCCGTTGCGCCCTTGCTTCGGCAACCGCCCGGATGCGGCGCACGAACTCGGTCAGCACCGGGGTCTGCTCCCTTTCCCGGCCGACCGCGAAATACAGGGGAAATCGGTTGAAGTCGAGTTCCAGGCCGTCCGCTTCATAGCGCCCGATCAGCTCCGCCGCCATCGCAAAAGTGTATTCGCGCACTTCCGCGTGCCCGAAGTCCAGCGCGTAGTCGAGCCAGTCGCCGCCGCGCGAGTGCGGCTTGCGCCAGAGGTCGGGACGGCTCCTGCAGAACGTGGTGTTGCGGAAATAATTGGTGATGGGCATGTAGTGGACGTCGTTCATGCGCATCGACACCCACGGCGACACCCCGTGCCTGCGGCAGCGCTCGATCCACACCCGGTAGGGATCGATGCCGCGGTCGTGCAGCAGTTTGGCGTTCGCGCACCAGATGTTGTTCGTGGTTTTGCCGTCGGTTCCCGGGTCGTTCAAGCCCGCCCAGATCGGCTCCCACGCCTTCGAGTCGAAACTTGCGCGTTGGCCGCAGGTGCAGAAAAACACGTGGGTGACGCGGCCGCCGGCGCACATTTCGTCAACGTAGCCCTCAAGCGCTTCCCGGGTCATGCGTTCCGGGGCGAGCTTGAAGTAGTGGTCGTTGTCTTCGTTGATGACCAGCGTCGGCCGCGCCGCCGCGCCCGAGGCCGCCAGAACCGTCAGAAGCATTGCCGGTTTTATCTTCATCGTCGATTTCTCCTTTTCCGTACCATGGGTATTGTATCAAAAACAACCGGGGTTTGTCCGCAGACTTGCCCCGGTTCATGGGCGGCATTGCGGCAATCGGCCGGAAATGGTAGAATACTGCAAGACGATGAAACTTGATGAATCGCCATTGAAGGCCGATCTGACCGCGCTGATGCTGCTTGTCGGCGTGGTGCAGATGGCGCTTTACTATCTCGGCGGAGCGACTGTGCGCTCCGACGGCTTCTTCGGCGTCGCCCAGCCGGATACGCTTCTCTACTGCCAGGCGGCGCGGCGGATCGTCGAGGGGCATCCGTTCTCCTTCTCGGAAGGGGTGGCGATGACGACCGGCACCACGACCGTGCTGTATCCGTTCGTGCTGGCCGTCCCTTACGCGCTCGGAGCGACCGGCGATGCGCTTTTCCGCGCCGGATTTCTCCTCAACGCGGCGTTCTACCTCGTTTTTCTCTTCGGATGGGGGGTGACCATCCGCGCGAAACTCGGCGGGGGGGTCGCGCGTTTCACCGCGGCGTTGCTGGTGGCGTTGTCCGGGCAGGCGGCGTACTGTGCGGCGGCGCAGAGCGACATCGGGTTCTGGATGGCGGTCAGCTCGCTTGTCATCGCCGGGCTCGCCACCGGCAGACGGGGCCTTTACGCCCCGCTGCTGATGCTCGCCCCGTGGGTGCGGCCCGAAGGCATGATTCTCGCGCTGGCGTTCGTGTCCGTCGTTTTTCTGCTCCCGGTCTTCCGGCGCAGGCCCCCCCGCGGCGACGTCGTCCTCGCCCTGCTGCTGCTCTTTTCAGTCGCCGGCGTGTTTCTGCTGAACACCGCGATAACCGGCAAAGCCGGGTTTTCCAGCGTCGCCAACAAGGGGCATTTCCGGCAGCTGCCGTTCTGCGACGCGGTTGTGGCCACGGCGGTCGATTCGCTCGCGATGGCGAAGAGCTTCCTTCTCGGGCTGTCCCGCATGTCAACCCGCGAATTCTACTGGCTGCCGGTGATCGCCGCGGCGTTCATGTGGGTCGGTGCGTGCGTCCGCGACTGGCGGGAGAAGGAAACCTGGCGCGATCTGGCGCTCGCGCTCGCCGTGGTCGGCTCTTTCGGCACGGTGGCCGTGAGCGGATGGCAGGGCACCAACATGGACCGCTACCTCGCCTGGTGTCTGCCGGTCGTCTCCCTGCTCGCGGCGGAAGGCGTTGAATGGTTCGCAGGCCGGCTCGGAAACCTCCCCGCGCGTTTTATGCCCGCCGTGCTCGTGACGGGCTTTGCCTGCGTCTCGTCGGCGGTCTGCGTCTCGTTCTACCACTCCGCCTGTCTCAGCCAGTCGAGCGTCGTCTCCTTCGCCGGCCAGTGCGAACGCACGATGATACCAGGAAGCGCCGTCGGCGTCTTCGGCTCGTGCGGCCTCGTCTACGAATTCTCCCCCCGCCGCCTGGCGCATCTGCCGGGGATATATTCGCCGGAATTCCAGTCGAAAGATCCGACGGCGGTCGTCGAAACGCTCAAGCGCGAAAAGGACACCAGGTTCTTCTACTGGCTGTTCTCCAAAGCCGAGGCCGGGGCGCTGGGCGCCGCGCTTGAAAAGCCGGGGCTCGACGTGATCGGCGGGCTCCAGCTCGCCGGACCGCACGCGATGGAACTGCGCAAGGCCGACTGGACCGCGTTCGACGCGGCGGCGGCGGATCCTCCGCCTCCCGCCAGGGGGCTTTCACTCCGGGACCGCGTTGATGTCGGATACGAGAAGGACGAGCGAAAATCGGCCTTCGACGTCATCACCACTTACGACCAACCCGCGCTCAGGCCTTTCGTCGCGTGCGAAAAACTTAACGGCACCAACGCGGTCGAGGTCGGCAGAATGCTGCTGGGCGGCGCTGAAATGACCGTGTCGCTCGCACCCGGCAGGGACGCGTACGTGGTGCTCCGCACCCTCGCCAGAGCCAAGGCGTTCGCCCCGGGGATTTTCGGCTCCGCCGCCGGCGGGGAATATTCCTTTGAAAACCCGATGGAACTGCATCTGGAGGTGGACGGCCGCGAAATCGGGCACGCGACTTTCCGGATCGCCGACGGGGGGTTCACGGACGCGTCGTTCAAAATACCGGGATCCGCGATAACCCGAAATCCCTGCCGCGTCGCTCTTCACGGCGACCACGCCGCCTGCGGATACTGGTTCTTTCAGTGACCGGCGGAGGTGAACAGTGCTGCAGCACCTTGAAAAGTCCATCCCCGGATTGACCGCCGAACGGACCGGCGCACCCGTGGTCGATGTCTGCGGACTCGGCGAGCAGGACACGTCCGAACTCCGGCCCCGTTGCGCGGTGGCCTTTCCCCCGCCGATGTGGCCGACGTCGGTGCCGGAACGGAATTCTTTCACTGCGTCCCGTCGCCATGATTCACGGCGCTTGCAAAGACGCCTGTCCGGTCTGCTGAAAGATCCCGGCGGCACGACCGCCCGTTGATATGGTATAATTTCCGTTATGAATGAAAGAAAGGACATAGTCGGTTGCTGTACGCATTGAGAAAACTGATCGCATTCGTGTTCCTCGGCGGGATGTTCTGGTTCGTGTATTCCGATCCGGCGGACATCGGAAAGCCGTGGTTCATGCGCGTGCTGGGCGTGATCACCGTGATTTTTGGGGTGTTCTGGCTGGTGGTGCCGGTTTTGGTCGTGAAGTACCGGATGAACAGGCGTCTGCGGCAGAACCGGGAGCGCTTCGCGCAGTGGATGGAGAAAAACGGCGGCGCGATAGAACCGCAGCAGCGGGAGAATCCCAAACTCAAACTGGAGCCCGGCGAAAAGACCTTCTACCACGAAAAAGGCACCTTGTACGTGGAGAAGGGGGCGGGGCTCGACGGCGTCTCGGTAAGAGGCAGGCCCGGCGACGTGGCGTTCCGCGGCAAGCACAGGCTGTCGCGCAAAATCCAGCGGACGCATTTCTACATAACCGACCGGCGGTTGATGTTCATCGGCAAGGCGATTGATTTTGCGATCAGGCACGGCGAGCTCGCAAAGACGGAGGTGGAGCCGGGGGGCGTCTCGTGGGTTGTCGACCGCGAAGGCCGGCCCGTGCATCTGGCGATGACGTTCCAGAATCCGCTGGTCGTCGCGCATGTGCTCAAATCGGTGCGGGAACGCTGCTGAGATCCGCGAAAATATGATATAATTGAACCATGTCAGATTTCAAAGCGATAATACTCGCCGGCGGTTCCGGCGAAAGGTTCTGGC
Source organism: Kiritimatiellia bacterium (assembly GCA_017652705.1). Taxonomy (GTDB): domain Bacteria; phylum Verrucomicrobiota; class Kiritimatiellia; order RFP12; family UBA1067; genus UBA1067. Next base: position 20,782 of record JAGCAM010000088.1, read on the forward strand.
CGCTTTCGACGCCGCAGCGGCCCAAACAGTTCCTGCGCGTTTTCGGCGGCGGCAGCCTGATACGCCAGAGCGTCGACCGCCTGCGGGGTCTCGTGCGCCCGGCGGACGTCTTCGTGGTCACTTCCAAAGCGCTCGTCGCGGCGACGCGCCGCGAACTGCCCGAAGTCCCGAAGGCGAATGTCATCGGCGAGCCGATGCGGCGCGACACCGGCGCGGCGATCGCG
>JAGCAM010000089.1 GCA_017652705.1 Kiritimatiellia bacterium
CGCCGGACCACCCCTCCTTCGGCGGCGTTGGCGGGCGCGGGTTCGCCTGCTCGATCACGGGTGCGCTCAACTACGACGGCGCCGGCGGCGGCGGCGGCGTGCAGTACCGCTACAACGACAACACGCAGAACTACGCGGGCGCCGGCACGGGCGGTTCGGGCACCGGCGGCAACGGTGCCAACCCCGTGGAGAAAACGCCCGCCACGACCGGGCTGCCGGGCACCGGCTCCGGCGGCGGGGGGGGGAGCGTCGATTCGGACGACGACGCCGCCAATTTCACGGGAGGCGCCGGAGCGGACGGCATAGTGGTGATCACCTACGAGATATTCGGCGACAAGGAACTGGATCCGCCGCCGGAGATTTCGCTGACCGCCGTCTCCTACCAGTCCACGAACTGGACGGCCACGCTCGATTACCGCCTGGGCTGGGCCGGCGTCGACGAAGATTTCTGCAACGTGTACGTCATCTATTCTTTCGACTACGACAGCCTGGCCGCCGGCGAGGGCGTGCGCGTTCCCGTCGGCGAGGGGGTGGTGGGGCTCGGCGAAGGCGACTTCGAAGTGCCGCTCACCGGCACCAACTACTACGTGCGCCTCGTCGCCGAGACGCCGGGCGGATTAAGTGCCTATTCGCCGGAGGTGTTGAGTTTCGAGGTGCCGGGACTGAACGAGGATCTTGCATCTTGGCACGAGGCCGAAAGCGGTGCGCTCGGCGACGGCCACGCGGAGATCGTCTACCGCTTCCACTGGGACCGCGCGCACAAAGACACCGTGAGACTCTTTCTTCTGTGGAGCGAAGACGAGGCCGCCCTGCTCGGGGACGGAGCCGGAGCCAACGTTTTCGAGTACGGGCAGGGATACGTGCTCGACGGCGTGCGGCAGGGTGCGCTTTCTTTCTTCGACCCGCGCCTGAAGCGCGGCAGAACCTACTACACGCGTCTGAAGTGCATGGACGAGGTCGGATCGCGCACGGCATACTCGCCGGAGATGCTGCCGTTCAGCATACCGGAGGTCGTGGCAAGGCTGACGCTCGGGCCGTTCGACGCCGCGGGCGGTTCGGTTGCGGGCGTCACGACGACCGGCGACTCCTACCCCGTGGGCGCCGAGGTAGTCGTTTCGGCGTCGCCGGCGAGCGGTTATTACCTCGCGGGCTGGAAGGTGGCCTCCTCCGCCGGGGAACTGGCGGCGGCCGGATTCGCGCCCAGTTCGGTCGGCCGTCAGCGCTACGCCCTGGTTCTGGAGGAAGACACGGTGATCGTGCCGGTGTTCAAGGAGTTGGAGACGATGATTCTGCGCGGGGTGCAGCGCTACCCTTGGAACAATCTCGTGGACGTGGATTACTACCTCAAGGAAGACGCGACCGACGCGCGGCTCGTCTTCACGGTGACGGACGAGGTTTCGGGGCTGACGACGACGATGAGGAGCTTCCGCGACAACGCCGACGTGTCGCGAACGATAACCGTGAGCGGCGCGCCGGCGCTGCGCGCGCCGGGCTGGCACCGTATCACGTGGGACGCGAACGCCGACGGAGTGGCGGTGTTCTCGAGAAACATCACCTACACGCTGCGGGTGTGCCAGGGTGTCGAACGTTGAGTGCTGTGATTTCCGCACGGAGGATTGGTAAATGGCAAGAAGACTCGAAATCACGGTGTTGCTGGCGGCGCTGACGACGGCGTCCGCGGCGGCGCGCACCCACAGCGTCTATTCGGCGAACAACTTGAACAAACTGCTGTCCGGGCAGGCCGTCAACGGCTACAGGCTCGCCGACGGCGACACGATCGCGATCGCCGCGAACATCGAAATAGGAGCCAACGCCACGATCAGCAAACGGGTGACGATAAAAAGTTCGGGCGACACGGCGAGAACAATCAGCCGCACTTCGTCATACGCATGGGTTGTGTTCAACGTAACCGGTCAGGTGACGCTGGAGAAGATAACGTTTGACGGCAAGTCAGCCAACGGCGGCAGAATGTTCAACGTTTCGGGCAGCGGTTCGCTGACGCTCGGGAACGGAGCGACGGTGAAGAACTTTCTGTGCGGCTACGGCACGGCCCAGGCGCCGATTCTGGTCAGTTCGTCCAGCGCGTCTTTTACGCTCGGCGAGGGGTCGCTCGTCTCGAACTGCAGAAACGCGAGCGAGCATGGCGGCGCGATATACAACCTCGGCGCGGTGATGATCGCCGGCGGCAGAATCACCGGCTGCTCCACGACGACCGACGGCACGCATTCGGGCGGCGCAATCTACAGTTCGGGCGCGGTGACGGTGTCGGGCGGACAGATCGTCTCGTGCACGGCGACCGGCGGCGGCGGCGCCATTTACAACGACGGCGGCACGGTTGCGATGACGGGCGGGCTGATCACCGGCTGCTCCGGCGCGCGCGGCGGCGGCGTGGACAACGCCAACGGCACGTTCGTGGTCACGGGCGGCGCGTTCACCAACTGCACGGCCAGTTCGGCGAACGGCGGCGGCGCGATCTACAACGCGGGGACGTTTGTTTTCACCGGGGGCACGGTTTACGGCGGCAAGGCGACGCAGGGGCCGGGCGGTGCGCTCTGCAACGCGGGCGCCGCAGAGGTGGCCGGCGGCGAAATGACGGGCTGCAGCGCTTCCAACTACGGCGGGGCGATCTACACGACCGGAAGTCTGGACGTGTCCGGCAGCCCGCAGATCGCGTCAAACACGGTGAAGGGGGTGGTGAACAACGTCCGCCCCGACGGTGACGGGCGGATACGACTGGCCGGCAATTTTGCGGGGTCGGTCGGCGTGACGTACCCGGCATCGGTGGCGGACGGGCAGATCTTCGGCGTTTACGTATCCGGTTCCGGTGCGCTGAATTTCTTCTACGACACGGCGCCTTCGTTCAAGGGCCAGATTTCAGGTGCGCGGCTTGTCTGGAAGGATGCGGCGTCGGTCCGTTATCCGGACGGCAACAAGACGTTCGCGACCGCGCTCGCCGAGGCGGCGTCAGGCGGCGGCATGATTGAACTTACCGCGGACTTTGCCGAGGATCTCGCCGTTCCAGCCGGCTACATCGTCACGATCGACCTCATGGGGCGCAAGGTGACCGGCGGGATCACCGCGGCGGGCCGGGTGACGGTAACCGATTCATCGCCGTTGAAGGGCGGCGAGGTTACGGGGGCGCTTCTTCCGGCCGCAGCCGGCGCGTTCACGCTGGACTATGGCACGTACGCGGCCGAGCCGCCAGACGCGTGGCTTGCTGACGGGCGCGTCGTTCTGGCGAACGCCGACGGCACGCACTCCGTGACGACGGTCGTGCGGGACGACGCCGTGAGTTCGATGGCGCTCGACGTTCGCGAGGGTGCCGTGCGCGTGGTGAACGATCCCGCGGCCGACATTCTGCCCATCACCTACGCCTCCGGCCGGTGGGTGTACGGCGCTTCGGAGAACGGCGCGCGCCGGACGCAGGTGTACGCCGTCGCCGCCGGAACGGATTCGCCGGTCGCAGCGTGGCGTGCGGGAAAGGATATAGCGGAGGGCAAGGCGTCCGGCGACGGCACCTACGACTACGCCCCGGACGCGGAGATAGCGGAGATCGGCGCGCGGCAGCTGCTGAACGACGCGCCTTGCGAGGCGGAGTTCAACTGGCGGCAGAACTGTTGGGGCCTCGTCAAGACCGTCCATTCGAACGACAACGGCCAGCTCACGGCCTACTTCAAGTTTCCCGATCCAGCGTTCGGCGTGACCCAGCGCTCGGACGTCACGAACGCCTATGAAATCATCATCAACGACGCGATGCTTGAATCGCTGGGCTTTTCGCGCATCGGCGGGATGTCCCCGGCGAGCGTGGAGAACCACTGCAACGTCATGCAGCCGAACGGTCTGCGCATCTGGGAGAACTTGGTGACTGGTGCGAACCCCACGAACGATTACGTGGGAACGGTCGGCGCCTACGACCAGTCCTCCCCCGACACGCTCACCATCGCCATGGCTCCTTCGTCTCCGGACCCAAGATACGGTTACCTTGTGTTCTACGATCTGCGGCGGGCGACCAACGGATGGACACGGATCGCCGGGCCGAAGGAAGACCCTTCGTTCAGGGTGAACCTCCACGCCGGCGACATGACGGGAGAACGCAACCCCACCGGTCTCTACCGCATCTACACGCTGATCATTCCGGAATCGAATCCGGCGATAACGAATGAAATACCCGCGACCAACATCATCGGCGTGCTGCGGGTGGACAGCCCCTGCACGAACACGATTACGGCGATTCCCTGGCGGCGTCTCGCCTCCGCGCCGGATCAGGCGAAGGACGTGACGGTGGCGGAGGTGGTCGTCGAAAACAATCTGCTGCCGGGCGACAGGCTTTACGCATACGACAACGACTCCGGTCTTTTCTACGGCTGGACCATGACCCGGCGGCGCGGCGGAAGCGTGGACTGGGAGGCGATGCTTTCGACCACGGCGGACGGCGTGACGACCGCCGACGCCACGCTCACCACGCTGCCGCGCGGCGGTGCGTTCTGGACGGTGAGGGCCGATCCCGAGACCGCGCCGGGGCCGCGCCCGTATTTCGTCTGCGGCCAGCATCAGAGCGGCGCCTACACGAACGTCATCGCGGGCGGCAGCGACGACGAGCCCCGCAGCACGATACTCGCCAACCCCACGCCGTCGCCGGTTGCGATCAACGACATGGTTTTCGAGGGGGAGATCGGTCAGACGGACACCATCGCGGTGCCGACCGTCTCGCCCGACGTGCCGAGAATCTACTACCGCAACCCGGCGAACACCCAGTGGGGCTATTCAAGCAAGTCGATTTCACATGGGCGCATCCGCAGCGTCTGGACGCCCGCGGGCACGGTCGTACCCGGCGTCGGCTTCTGGTACATCCGCCGGCGTGAAGGCGAGTTGAAAATCGTCTGGGAAGGGTGGAGTGAAAACCGATAGGGCGAGACATTCCGCCGGGCGGTTCGTTTTCGCCGCCGCGTTCGCCCTCTGGGCGTGCTGCACGTGCCGGGGGGAGTCCGTCCTGTGGTGGATGGTGGACGATCCGCTGATCACGCTGCACGACGGAACCTCGGTCAACGCTTCCGACTACGTGTCGGCGGCGGGGAGGACCGTGAACGCCGCGCGGGTGCGCGTCGACGGTCTGGACGACTGTCTTCATCTGTATGTCGAGGACAACGGCGTGTGGACGCTCACGCAGTACACCGAGGCGTGGACGGACGACGGCGAAGGCAACTGGACGGGAACCGGCTGGACGCCCGCGTCGCTCGGCGTGTCGCTGGGGCAGTTCGACGACGCCCAGTACAGTTTTCTGGTCGAACTGGGGTTCGTGGACGACGGCGGAACCTGGACGACGCTGGCCGTCTCTGACGTGGCGAGCCGGAACAGTCTGGCCAGGCACGTTTCGCTGGGCGGCGTCGGTACGCAGCCGCAGACACCCTGGCAGCCGTTGTTTGTCGTGCCTGAACCGACCGGCGGCCTGTTGCTTCTGCTGGGCGCCGCCGCGCTCGCCCTCCGCCGGAGGCGGCCTGACGGGTGAAACGGCTATTTTGTCCATTGCATCGCACAATCGGCCGCCGGGGTTCGTTTTGTGGTACCATACCCCCAAATGCCCTTATCGACACAAAAAAGAAAGGAGGAACACGCTTGGCCATGATTCCAAAAAGAATTCGCGTCTTGCTCGCGCTGCTGGCGGCGGCCGCTTCGGCGACGGCCGGTGAAGACGATGCGCTGCTGACGTTCTCGACCAGCGGTCCGGATCGCTATGCGGACGGCTCTTCCGTCATGGAGGGTGAAGTCTACGCACTGGTGTGGACCCGCGACGGCGCTGCATTCGCCGGCGTGAATCTCGATGGTTCGCTTGTGCGTCCGGATGACAGCGTCTTCGTGATCGCCCAGCCGAACGCGCGGGTGAAGGTGGTGGACGGGGAATTGTGCGGTTACTGCCCCCCGACAATTTTTCAGGTGAAGGCCGGATTCGAGGCCGGGCACCCCGGCGGAACGTACCAGGTGGTTCTGCTCGACACCCGGGCGCCGCTTGAAGACGGTACGCTGCGCCCGGCCGGTCCCGACGGGCGCGTGCAAGGATGGGGCGTGGTGACGACCCTGACGCATAAGCCCGTCGCCGGAGGCTTGAGCTTCATGAAAAATTCCCTGGCGGCGCCGATGACGGCGAGAACCACCACTGCGAGCGCTCTGCCGCCGGAGCTGGATGAGCTCAAGCCCAGGATTACGTCATTCAGCGTCGAGGATGGCGTGGTGCGGCTGACGTTCACCGGCGGCAGCGGTGCCTTACTCTACAACATCGCGGCCGGCGGCACGCCTGCGGCGGACGAGAACCGTCACGCGGCATTCAGACCCGCGGCGGGCGCGAACGACGTCAGTGCCGAGGTCACGCTGTCCGCGCCGGTGCGCGAAGGGCAGAGGTTTTTCAAAATCATACGCAACCCCTGACGAAGCGGGGGCGGGGCGGAGGTTGCGACGATGACGCCGGAACAGGCGAGATTCAGCTGTCTGGCGGAACCTTCCCTCGCCGGCCGGATTTGCACCGAGGCGTTGCTGGTTGCGGTTGCGACGTTTGCCCTTTTTTCGCTTTTCCCGCACACCCTGCTGCACCCGTCAGTCTGGGATGATTTGGCAGTCGCCGCCGGACTGCGTCCGCCGGGATTGTTCTCCGCCGGACTATACCGCACGGTCGTCTATTGCCTGTTCAGAATTCTGCCGGCGGCGGCGGTTCTGGGAATTCTGCCGGTTCTGGGGCGTATCTGCATCGCGGCGTCCGCCGCCGGCGTTTATCTCGTGTTCCGGGATGTGTTGCCTGCGACATTGCGGCTGTATTCCCACATGGGGCGCTTCAACAGATACATCGGCGTCATCGTGGCGTCCATCGCGGCGGTTCTTTTCGTTTCAGCGGAGCCGGTCTGGCGCGCCGGTCGGACTTTTTCGCCGGTGTCGGTCTTTCTCGTCTTGGTTGCTGCGTCCGCGGTTTTGTTCTTCAGGTTTCTGCGCCGGGGCCTGATTCTGCCGCTTTATTGCTGCTTCGCACTTCTGGGGACGTTGTCCGCCACAACGGCGCTCGGTTTCGCGCTTTCCATCCTCGCCGCCTGGGGTGTGGTCCAGGCGGGCCGCCGCGCGGGAGATCCGAACGAGTCGGCCGTGAATCCGATGGTGCACGGTCTGGTCCGCGAAGTGGTGTTCAAGCGTCTGGCATACACGTGGGGTTTCTTCTTTTTGCTGACGGTCGCGCAGGCGGTGTATTTGTTCATGACCACCGGCGGGATGGAAGCGACGGGGCACGCGGGGGTGCTGGGGTTGCTGCTCGCCTACTTTCAGGGAATCGCCGGGAGCGTCATGGCGGCGGCGACGGGCGCGGGGTGGCTTTTCGGATTGTTTCTCGCGTTTTTTCCCATGGTCTTTGTTCTGGCGCTGCTGCGGGTCGCCTGCAACGACGATGATTTTCTTTCGCACAAGGTCGGTATTGTCTACCTGACGTCGTGCGTTGTCGCGCTTTCACAGTTCTCGTGCGTTCGCGCTCTCCGGTTCTGGACGTGGATCGGGGACGCGCCGATGGTGCCGTCGGACATTCTGCTTTCGTTCTTTCTTCTGCTGGACGTAGCCGTAGTGGCTTTCGCGGTGGCGGTCTTCGGAATCGACGCCCACTGCCGGAACTACCGGCGGATAGCCCAGCGGCGGTTTCCCGATTCAATGCAGTTTGAAGAACCCGCGCGAATTGCGGAGTCTCTGGGGCGGACCCGGACATTCCGCCGGCGGCTGTTCGGGGTGATGACCGTCGCCGTGCCTTTGTGCGTGGTTCCGGGCTGGTGGCGTTCGCCCGAAAGGGAAATGGAAGGCCTGGTGGCGGACTACGGCAAAGAAGTTCTGCGCGAGACGGAGAATTGCAGCGCGATATTCACGGACGGCGGGCTCGATCTGCTGTTTGAACTCGAAGCGGCGCGCGCCGGACGCGTTCTCAACTGTCTCTCCCTGCTGGCGCCCGCCACCGTGCGCGAGCGTATCGTGCGCCTGCGGGCGGCTGAGAACGCGGAAGACCGGGCGTTGCTCGAAAACGACGCGGTTTCAACCCTGAGCACCTGGATCGCTTCGGACTCCGGGCGGCTTTCTCGCACCGCGGTTCAGGTGGGGCTTGAATTGTGGCAGAAAAAAGGGCGCGCGGTTCCGCCGGTTTCCGGGGTCGTCGCTCTTCCGGGCGGTCTTTCCTACGCGGAAAAGGACAGGGCGGTTTCATTGTGCCGAGGGCTGGGCGCATCGGCTGTCGGCATCGCGGAGAGAGGTTGCGCGGCGGTCTGTTCGGATTTCGCGCTCCGGCGGGCGTTCTCGTTCGTCCTGTGGCGGCTGTCGCGCATGGCGCAGGCCCGAGGCCGCGCCGCCGATCTCGCCGGCAGGCGTTCGGAAGCCGTCATCGAGGCGACTGCGGCGGAAGACCTCGACCTGGCGAATCCGTCGCTTTCAAATCTGCGGCGCGACGCAACCTGGCGCAAATGGCGGCGGTCGGGCGTGCTGACGCCGCGCGAAGGTCTGGTTATCGGGCTGTCCCGCGCCGACTTCGCGCTCGCCGGAAGATACGCCAGACCCGTTCTCGCGGCCGATCCGACCGATCCGCGGGCGAATTTCGCCATGGGCATGATGTATTATGCCGACGAGCAGTACACGCGGGCCGAGCCTTATCTGCTGCGCTGTCTCGTGAAACGCCCGGATGACGCGGCCGTGCTGAACAATCTCGCGCTTATCCAGATGAAAATCGGAAAACTCGAAGAAGCCGAGAAGTACGCGCGACGGGCGGTCGCAAGGCTGCCGGATTCCGACGAAACGCGGCGCACGCTTGAACAGATCCGTGCGGTCATCGCCAAAACGAAAAAAAAGCGGTGAAAAATCAATTTAGCCGCCGCGCCGGTAACAGGGTAACAGGGAGCGGAAAGAAGGAAGAAGGAGAGAATAAGGCTATGCAGACAACTATAAACCTAAAATCGTCAGTTGAATACTCACGCAGAGCCGCAGAGTCGCAGAGAAATGGAGGAGTACAAAGGATACATGAGTGTTCTGCGCGGTTATAGTTTTAGACAACCGATTGCGGTCATTCGCCTTTTGGGTGAATGAAGCA